>CAYWUR010000207.1:0-4126 GCA_964460745.1 uncultured Desulfobulbia bacterium
GGCGGTTCTGCTCGGCCACCTCCTGAAAATGAATCGGGCGCAGTTGTTTCTTTTCTGTGACCAATCGGTTTCTCCCTCCGTGATTGCAATTTTTGAAGATTATCTGTGCAGAAAACTTGCCCGTGAGCCGGTCGCATATATCATTGGCGAACAGGAATTCTGGTCGTTGCCCTTTAAGGTCACACGCGATGTCCTTATCCCTCGCCCGGAGACGGAATTTTTAATAGAAACGCTTTTGCGGGTTATGGCGGAACAAAGGACCGAGCGTTTTGGCCCGGTTTTGGATCTTGGTACCGGCAGCGGGGCTATTGCTGTTGTCTTGGCCCGCGTTATGCCCGGGGCGATGGTTTATGCGATCGACCGTTTTTTGCCGACCCTGCATGTCGCTGTGCGTAATGCCCAACAACATAAGGTTGCGGACAGGATCGGATTTATTCAGGCCGATTGGCGGGCAGGGCTTTGCTTCAATCCCGTCTTTGAACTGGTGGTCTCGAATCCGCCTTATGTGTCAAGGGAAGTACTTGCCAAGCCTTTTGGTCGCTCGGATGGCGCGTTGCAACCGGAAGTGGGTTTGTATGAACCGCGCCCGGCCCTTGATGGGGGCCTGGGAGGCACAGAGGAAATTGCCTGTTTAAGTACGGAGTTGTGCAAGATACTCCGGCCGGGCGGTTGGTTTTTCATGGAAATCGGCGCGGATCAGGCAGACTATGTAATGAATCTGTTTCATTCTATTAATAAGTATGAGTGTCTGGCCGTATATAAGGATTATGCCGGGCGGCCCCGGGTTTTCCAGGCAAAAAGACGAGAATTGCGCGATGGATAAAATTATAATTGAAGGCGGTCGGCCTCTTTATGGCGAGGTCGCAATAAGCGGCGCTAAAAATGCGGCCCTGCCGCTTATTGCCGCTACTCTGCTTGCACCCGGTTGGCATGTGCTGCGTAATGTGCCGGATTTGCGTGATACCCGGACCATGCTCAAGCTGCTGGAGACGATGGGGGTGGCTTGGGAACGCTCCGGCAGTACGCTTAAAATCAATTCAGCGCGGCTGGTAAGTTTTGAGGCGTCATACGATCTTGTCAAGACCATGCGGGCCTCGGTTTTGGTCCTGGGGCCTCTGCTGGCTCGTTTACGGCGGGCGTTGGTATCAATGCCGGGTGGTTGCGCCATTGGCGCCCGGCCAATAGATTTTCACCTTCGTGGTTTGAAGAAAATGGGCGTTAAGATGGAACTCAGGCAGGGATATGTTGACGCGCATGTCGACAAAAGAATGCGGGGTGCGACTATCTATTTTGATATTCCATCGGTAACGGGAACGGAGAATATTTTGATGGCCGCAGTGCTGGCGGCAGGAATTACGGTCATTAAAAATGCGGCCCGTGAACCGGAGATTACCAACCTGGTGGATATGCTGATCGCCATGGGCGCCAAGATCGAGGGACGCGGCACTGAACGCCTTACGGTTACCGGGGTCAAGGTCTTGAAACCAGCCGAGATGACGACTATCCCCGATCGGATAGAAACCGGGACTTATCTGATGGCGGTGGGGGCGGCAGGCGGCGATGTTACCCTGACGAATTGCAACCCGGCGCATCTCCCTGCATTGCTGGATAAACTTCGTAACGCCGGACTAACGGTTGAAGAATCGGCTGACGCGATCAGGGTCGCGCGTAACGGCCCCCTGTGCAGCATTGATATCAAAACTCAGCCTTATCCGGGGTTTCCTACGGACTTACAGGCGCAAATGATGGCATTGATGTCTCTAGCCGGGGGGTTAAGCGTCGTTACCGAAACAGTTTTTGAGAACCGGTTTATGCATGTTGCCGAACTCCGACGCATGGGGGCCGATATCCGTATTAATGGCAACAGCGCAATTGTCAGCGGCAGCAGCCTTTATGGCGCACCGGTAATGGCCACCGATTTACGGGCGAGCGCCTCCCTGGTAATCGCCGGTCTGGCGGCTGATGGAAAAACGGAGATCTCCAGAATTTATCACCTTGAAAGAGGGTATGAAAAACTGGTGGAAAAATTGTCCGGACTGGGCGCCAAGATTGCGAGGGTAGCCTGACAGGTCAGGGCAGGGGGAGGAATATTTTAAAGCTTGTACCTTTGCCTTGTCGGCTTGCGGCCGTAATCCCGCCGTCATGGCTGTCAACGATTTGTTTGACAATTGCCAGACCCAGGCCTGTGCCGTTTTCTCTGGTCGTAAAGAACGGCTCAAATATCTTTGCAACGATTTCCGGCGGCATGCCTGAGCCGTTGTCGGCAATATTTATTTCCGTATGTTCGACGCCGTTTCCGTCTTCAATTTCACGGGCGGAAATGTTGATTTCGCCGTTTTTTCCTCCTATGGCCAGACAGGCATTGTGCAGAATATTTATCAGTACTCTTTTGATTTGCTGCGGGTCGCCCCAGCAATCAATTTTTTGAGGAAGATCTATGGAAACAGTGTGATGTTCCTTTAAGTTCGGTGTTTGCCTGAGGAGTTGTACGACATCATCTATCAGGTTGCCGAGGGGTAACCATTCTTTTTCAGGTCTGGCCGGTTTTGAAAATTGCAGAAAATCCGAGATGTTGTTTTCCATGCGGGTACATTCTCTGATGATAATCTCCATTAATCTGCTATTAGGTGTAGATTCTTTTAAATCTTGATGCAGCAAATGGGCGGAACCTGAAATGGCGGCGAGAGGATTGCGGAATTCATGTGCAATTCCGGCGGCCATTTCGCCGATGGCCGCCATTTTTTCAGCCTGCCGTACCTGATCCGCCATTTTTTTTATTTCACTCATATCCTGTAGGGTAAGCACCCTGAAAACCTCACTTGAATTTTTTTGGTGATAATGCGGGATATTCAATCTGGCGCATGTGCAGGCAATTGGGATTTTTTGGCCGTCTTTTCTGGTGAGATTGATAATCGGTCGTTGTCGGTTTACCGTTTGCAGATTTATTCCCGGGAAGTGGTCTGCAAAGGGTTGGTTTATGACCTCATGATTTTGATATCCCGAGATCCTTGCGGCTGATTTATTGAAAGAAGTGATATTGCCGCTATTGTCGATCGTAATTATTCCTGTGGAAATATCATCAAAAATCTGTTTATAGAGGATGGTGAGGCGATCGAATTCCAGGGTTGTTTTGGTAAGGGCTTTTTCCGCTCTGCGGAGCCGCTCGGACAGCAAAGCGCTTAAAATTGCCACCAGAAAAAAAGTGATGCCGTGAATGGCAAAATAGTTCATGGCCACCATGAAATTTTTCAAGGGGCTGTACCAGAACGCCGTGAAAAAATTTGGGTAGAATCCCAGATATTCGGTTGTCAGGATTGTCCCGTAGCAGAGAGTGCTGACTGCGGCCAAAGCCATACCGCCGGTGCGCATAAGGATGAAACTCGCGGTGATGACAGGGAAAAAATATATCGAGACAAAAATTGACTGGCTGCCGCCGGTAAAGAAAACCAGAAGGGTGATCAGAACGGCGTCGGTAAGTATCTGGACATAGGCAAATATGACTTGCCGTTTTATCCGGTTGAGCAACAGCGCGGAAAATATGGTCAGCAGATAAACGCCGGCGATGAAAGAGGCGATATAGCGGAGAGGAGGAGCGATGATTGCCCGTTCCGTGGTTTGCAGCAAAACGTTAACCCCCAGAAGCAGGGAAAGAACAACCACTCTTAGAAACAGCAGCCATTGGAGCTGTCTTTTGAGAAAGTGATCCTGCCGGGGGGGTGTTTTTTTAAATGAGCTGTTGGGCGGCATTTTGAAAATCGTCAGTCAAGCGGGTTGGCGGGTCAGATGATATTATATTTCTGGACTTTATAACGTAGAGAGCGGAAGCTGATTTTCAGGAGTTCCGCTGCCCGCATTTTTGAATTGTTGGCCTTGGTCAGGGCAAATTCGATCATCTTTTTTTCAAGCCTGGCCATCACATCTTCAAGTCCGGAGTCAAACAATTCGTTCTCATCTTCCACGGCCTGAAATATGGGGAGGCGCCGTGTTTTTTGTTGTTCTTTCCGGTGCGCGGAAAGAGTAAGGCTTTCCGGCAGGATAATATTGGAACTCTCCAGGGCCACCCCTCTCTCTATTATATTTTCAAGTTCGCGAACATTGCCGGGGAAGTCATATTCCATAAGGACCT
>CAYWUR010000208.1:0-4103 GCA_964460745.1 uncultured Desulfobulbia bacterium
GCCCGCCGTCATCTTCTGTTCCCTTGGCGAGATCGACAGCCGTTTGTCATGGCCGTCGACCAGCCAGACAAGCCGCGACTTGTTATCTTGGAGAACGGTCGCCCCCCGGCCGGCCGGCCGACTTGCAGCCATGCCGGCCAGAGCCTTCAATTTACGTTCCCATGGCCTTGCCGGCATAATCGCCGCGGCGATTGACGCCAATCCTGTTTCACGCTTGATCGCGGCGGCATAACCGCCATAACCGACCGCCGGCAGGTTTCGCTGCTTCAAGGAAGACGGAGCGACGCGGGCCAGCAGTTCGGCATACTCCATAGCCAACCAACGAAACCCGCCTTGTTTTGCCTGCGTAAATAGACAAAACAAGCCTTCAACCATTTCGCCGGGGAGCTCGCCGTAAAGCCATAACGTGGCCAGCCCCGCAAACAGAGCCACTGCGCCATGATTACACCGGCCGCTGTCAACAACCGTATCTATTTCGGTTAGCGCGCCTTCCTGAACCAGCACAATGGCCTCCAGAAACCTATAGGCATCGGCCAACATATTGCCGGGCTGCCGCAGCCTGGTTCGGGCAATAAAGTTCTTTATTTGCGAAAACAGCCCGGAATCAGCCGACTTCAATAAGGCCATGATAAAAAAAAGACCTGTCGCGTTATAAAAAAAGACATCGTTTTTGCCGGTTATATCCACAAGCAAGCGTAGGTCAATCTTAAAATGTTGAATCGCCTTCCTGTTGTCGTCCAGAAGAAAACAAACGCACCCTTCAAAGCCACCGGCATTGAATGATTCAGGATTTTGCCGCATAAGCTGCCGGACCTCGGCAATCTCCCCACGCCACAACAAATAAGTCGCCAATAGTCGATGGAAAGGAAGCCGCTGGTCGGCGGATATGTAGCGACCGCTCCCTATATCCCGCAGATAATCGACAGCGCCGGCAAAATTTTTAAGGTGTTGGAGGGAATAGCTGAAAAGCTGCTCCAGGATATGAAACTGTAAAGAGGCGGGAAGCGTGCGAAGCCAATCGGCATCGAACGGCTTGGTAGATAAGGGCACTGCCGGAAATTGAACGGCAATATCGTCTTCACAAGACAGCTTTATTAAAGGCAACAGGTCTTCAGCCGCGGCCAGATCATGAGAATAGATCCCGATCCGATACTCGCGCAAGGCCCGCCGACATTTTTGCAAATATTTATCATGACAGTTGGACAGCGGCAATTCATCGCGCACAGCCCTGACCATGTCCGGATAACAATCGGCGGCTATCGCCTTTCTGGTCAATACTTCGACGATCGCCTCATGGCATTGATACTGATCGTCAATAAGATTCAGCTTTTGTAGTTCTTTTAAACAAGGGGGCAAGGTATGCAGTGTCACCCACTCCCCTGCATCAGGGCCGTTTATTCCCGCCCGGCGCAGACAGTTGACGATAGAGATTCGTTTAATTGGTTCGTAGATAACGGATAAAAGCTGTAGCGTGGCCTGCTCAAAAGGTGATAATGAATTATAGGCGGCAATAAGCCTGCCTCTTATCTTGCTGTTTTTATCCATCATCCCGCCGCTGCTCATCAAGCCGGGGCTTTCTCATTCTTAAGGGCATTAGAGGCAATGATGCTGTTTACCATCTCCGGAATAGTAAAAATTTCCGGCTGAACATGAACCGTAAGGCCGTTTTTTTGCGCGGTCGCGGCGGTAATCGGCCCGATAGCCGCAACCAGCACTCCATCCATCATGCTGTTAAGCTCGGCAGCACTGCCGGCATCAAGCATCGCCAAAAAATTTGTAACCGTCGAAGAGCTGGTAAAGGTCACGATATCGACTTTCTTTTCGACAAATACCCGCCGCAGGGCATCCCTTTGCGAATCCGGTCGGACATTACGGTACACCGGCGCCACAACGACCTCGGCGCCGGCCGCGCGTAAACTGTCAGGCAGAATCTCTCTTGCCTTCAAGGCCCTGGGAATAAGAACCTTGCTGTTTTCAACCCCCTTTGCCAACAGGGTTTCAATCAGGCCTTCGGCCGTAAATTTTTCAGGCACAAGATCGGCCTTGATCCCATATGAAAGAAGCTCTTGCGCCGTCGTCTTGCCGACCACGGCAATCTTCGGCCCTTTGAGAGTCCGGACGTCCATGCCCAGGTCGAACAACCTCCTGAAAAAAAACTTAACAGCGTTGATACTTGTAAACACCAGCCATTGATATTGTCCCAGCCTGGTCAATTCCCGATCAAGCGCCGCGAATGATTCCGGCGGTTCAAGGACAATAGTCGCAAATTCCAGGCAACTCGCCCCGGCTTCTTCGAGGCGGGCGACTAATTCACCAGCCTGATTCCTGGTCCTGGTAATCAGAACGCGTTTTCCGAAAAGGGGCCGATTTTCAAACCAGTCCACGGTCTTACGGAGACTCACGACCTCACCGATTATTACCAACGCCGGCGGCTTGATATCGGACGCCTTAACTATATCCGCAATATTTGCCAGATTTCCGACCACGGACTGTTGTTCAGGAGTAGAAGCCCAGCGGACGACCGCGACCGGTGTTTCCGGTGCGCGACCATGCTTAATCAGGGTTTGAGCAATAAAGGGAAGATTTTTTATGCCCATGTAAACAACAATGGTACCCGCCCCGGTTGCGAGTTTATCCCAGGCAATATTGCTGGTATTTTTGGTCGGGTCCTCATGACCGGTAATAAAGGCCACGGATGAGGTGTATTTTCGATGAGTTATGGGAACCCCCGCGTAGGTGGCCGCCGCGGTGGCGGATGTAACACCGGGTACCACCTCAAAGGGGATGCCGGCCTTGAAGAGTTCTTCGACTTCTTCAGCGCCGCGGCCGAAGATAAAGGGATCGCCCCCCTTCAATCGGACCACGCGCCGGCCCGACAACCCCCTTTCCACCAGCATCCGGTTGATCTCCTCCTGCGGATAAGTATGCCTGACGCCGCCTTTTTTGCCGGCATAAATGAACTCGGCATCGGCAGGCACATGCTTCAGAAGTTTTCTGCTGACCAGATGATCGTAGATAACAACTTCCGCCCTTTCCAGGAGGTACTTGCCGCGGACCGTGATCAGTCCCGGGTCGCCCGGTCCGGCGCCAACCAGATAAACTTTTCCCGGCCCGGCGCCTTTATTCGCCATATTCCCGACCATAATTACCGCACGCCCGACGAATAAACTTCCGCCAATATCTCCCGGCCGCCCAACTCAAGAAGTTCATTGGCCAACTGTATGCCGATTGATTCCGCTTCGGCCCATGTCCCGGTTCTGATTCTTTTAAGCATTCTGCTGCCGTCCACGGCGGCAATGAGGCCGGTGAGCTGCAAGCTGTCGTCACCGGTAACCTTGCAGAAAGCGCCGATCGGCACCTGGCAGCCCCCTTCCAGCCGCAGCAAAAATGCCCGTTCGGCCCGAACGGCCACGGTGGTTTCATCATTGTTTAAAAAGGCCAGCCCCGCA
Source organism: uncultured Desulfobulbia bacterium (assembly GCA_964460745.1). Lineage (GTDB taxonomy): Bacteria > Desulfobacterota > Desulfobulbia > Desulfobulbales > BM004 > CAYWUR01. The sequence goes on from CAYWUR010000208.1 coordinate 3,450, forward strand.
AGCAGTTCTTCGTCGGCACGGCGCAATTCAATACCAAGCGCCCCCTGACCGACAGCCGGCAACATATCCGTTGCCGAAAAATAACTGGTAATCACTTCACTCATTCCCAATCTGTTGAGTCCGGCCGTTGCCAGAATAATGGCGTCAAACTGCCGCTCCGCCAGTTTTCTTAACCTGGTGTCGAGATTGCCCCGCAAATCATCGATAATCAAGTCCGGCCGCAAACAGGCGAGCTGCGACCGACGTCGCAGACTGCTGGTGCCGATCTTTGCCCCTTGCGGCAGGCCCTGAAATGAGATGTATTGCTTGGAAATAAAGGCATCGCGCGGGTCTTCCCGCTGCGGGATAATACCCAGATGCAGAGCCTCCGGCAATTCAGCGGGTACATCCTTCATGCTGTGAACCGCCAGATCGACGTCCTCTCTGAGCAAGGCTTCCTCAAGTTCCTTAACAAACAGTCCCTTGCCGCCCACCTTGGCCAACGGTACATCGAGAATTTTGTCGCCCTTGGTAACGATCTTAACCAATTCGACCGTCACGCCCGGATGCCGGTCCTCAATCTGTTTTTTCACCCAGGTACTCTGCGTTGTGGCAAGCAGGCTTTTCCTGGTTCCCAGTCTGATATGCTTTCTCATCGAGTAGTACTCCTTACTT
>CAYWUR010000209.1:0-4091 GCA_964460745.1 uncultured Desulfobulbia bacterium
CAGGGACGCTGGCCACCAAGGCTTCGTCAAGAAAATAATCTGCCAAATCGACCGAGTTACCAATAGGCCGGCCCTTGAAAGATCTACCATAATAGCCGGAAAAGTTGGGAAAAACATAAAAGGCCCCCTGGGGATTAACACAGCTTACACCGGAAATATTCCGCAGGGATTCAACAAAATAATCCCGCCTGGGTATGAATTCCCGACACATTTTTTCAGAAAAATCCTGAGGACCGGCCAGAGCGGCAAGTGCGGCCTTCTGCGCCACCGAGGAAGGATTGGAAGTGCTTTGACTCTGAATTTTGTTCATGGCGGCGATTATATGCCGGGGGCCGGCGGTATATCCTATGCGCCAGCCGGTCATGGCAAAAGATTTGGAAACGCCGTTCAAAATCAATGTTTGATCCCGCAGCCTCTCATCCACCGCAAGGATATGAGGCAGCCGTTCTTTCATATAGGTAATAGTCTCATATATATCATCAGTGATAATCACCCAGCCGTGTTCCAAGGCCATTTCTCCAACCGCGGCAAGGGCGGCTTCGGAAAATATGCTCCCGGTCGGATTGGAGGGACTGTTCAGGATAATCCCCTTGGTCTTGCGCGTTGCATACTTTTTTAAAAGTCCTGGATCAAGGTCGAAATTATCCTTTTCAGCCAGTGGAATCATGACGGGAATCGCACCGGCCAACTGAATAATCGGTGGATACGAAACCCAATAGGGGCTGAGAATCAGCACCTCATCTCCATGCCCGAAGAGTGCTTGGGCGATATTATAAAGACCGTGTTTTCCACCACAGGAAACCTGAATCTGTTCCGGCAGATAATGCCGGTCATGATCCTTAGCCAGCCGGTCAACTATGGCCTCCCGGAGCTCAAGAACACCGGGGACGGCCGTATATTTGGTAAAACCGGCATCAATTGCGGCCTTGCCGGCATCACAGACATGAGCCGGCGTGTCAAAATCCGGTTCCCCGACGCTGAAATTAAGAACGTCGGCCCCGGCGGCCTGCAGGGCCTTGGCCTTGGCATTCACCGCCAACGTCGGCGATGGTTTTATCTGCGTCACTCTTGCTGCCAGAGAAATTGGGGAGTTCATGTTTTCACCTTCTTGAGTTTGAAAAAATTTATCGGAATTTATATAAAAGCCCTATAATAAACTTCCATGAGGAAAAGCCCCCGAGCCGGAGCGGTTGGGCCGGCCGCCGACCGACATCCGGCGGCCATGACTTGCCGGAAGCCGTCTACCGTCCTTTTACCGTAACCCACCTCAATCAAGGTGCCGACTATATTGCGGACCATATGCCGTAAAAAGCCGTCACCGATAATCTCAATGCTGATTTTTGTCGGCAGATCTTCAGCCTGCACAAGTTTTGCCGAAAAAATGCGGCGGGTCGCTCCTCTGTCCTGCTGTTCAGCGCAAGTACGGGAGCCGGCCGCCTCAAAACTTGCAAAATCATGCCGGCCCTCCAAACACGCCAAGCAGGCCCTTAGCGCCGCAAGATCGAAACCACCAACCACATGGGCGGAGTAGAAACGTTCCGTCGGCAAATGCACGTCGGCCAGACTGATAAAATAGGCGTATTTCTTGGCCAGGGCACTGTATCTTGCGTGGAAGTCCGAAGATTGCTCAGAAACATGCAGAACCCTGATGTCAGGCGGCAGGAGGCTGTTCAACCCCTTCAGAAAGCCGAGACAGGGTATCGTGGAACCGGTATGAAAATTGGCCGCCATGCCCAGGGCATGGACGCCGGCATCCGTCCTGCCCGCCCCGTACAGCGGCCTCTTTTCTCCGGTCATCCTGGCAATTTTCTCCTCCAGCACTCCCTGAATCGTGACCTGCTTTTTTTGTTTCTGCCATCCCCGGTAATTAGTCCCATCATAAGCCAGGACCATTTTTATGTTCCGCAAGCCGTTCACGGAAATAACGGCGCCGCCTCCAACCCCTGATTCTCCGGAAAGCCGCACATGCAATTCATATTCTGCACAGCTTGCCCGGCCGCGCCTTTTACCAGGTTGTCAATAGCCGCCAGGATAACGATTCGGCCGGTCCGCCCGTCCAGTTTAAAACCAAGATCGCAATAATTACTCCCACGCACGAACTGCGTGGCGGGAAAAATTCCAGGCGGGCAGAGCCTTACAAAATGCTCACTATTATAAAAATCATTATAAATATTGCCGACATCGTCCTCGGTTACCGGTTCGATCGTTTGGGCATAAATTGTACTCAATATCCCCCTGGCAACAGGCAACAAATGCGGGGTAAAAGAAATATGTACCGGTCGACCGCACAGCATGCTCACCTCTTGCTCAATTTCCGGTGTGTGCCTGTGTTCGCCAACCTTATAGGCACGAAACCCTTCGGTGACCTCACAAAATAAGCTGCCGGTCTGGGCGGCGCGACCTGCTCCGGAAGCACCGGATTTTGAGTCTACGATAATGGTGTCGGGCTCGATAATTCCCGCCTTAAGCAACGGGGCCAGCCCAAGAATAGCACTTGTCGGATAGCAACCGGGATTGGCAATCAGCCGGGCTGTTTTAATCTCATTCCTATATAATTCAGGCAAGCCGTAAACGGCTTCCGCCAAATATTCTTTAGCCGTATGGACTTGATACCATTCTTCGTACACCTGTGCATCACGTAAGCGAAAATCAGCACTGAGGTCCACCACCTTTTTGCCGGCGCCGAGAAGCGTCGGCACTATATCCATGGCCGTTCGATGCGGCACGGCGGTAAAGAAAAAATCAGCCCGTTTCGTCAGTTCGGCAGCAGAAAGATCCTCGCAGACTATATTGACTCGATCTTTGAGATTCGGGAATAGCGCCGCCAAGGGCCGCCCTGCATGCCGCCGAGAAGTGGCCACCGTCAATTTTACACCGTTGATAGCGCATATCAGCCGCGCCAGTTCCACCCCCGTATAGCCGGAGGCCCCAACAATCCCGACTCTCATCATCTTTTTACCCCAGCATTCGTCTTCGCCCCTGCACGAAATCCGTGAAGGGTAACCGTTCTCCAACAGATTCCCGGGAGCGCCGGCACGGTTCACAAAAAAAAAGAGGAAAAGACAATAACAAAAACCGTCTTCCCCTCTTTTTACTTTTTAAAGTAACATCGGCGACAATCGAATAAGCACCGGCATTATTACCGTTTCGAGAATTGAAACTTTGCTCTGGCCCCCTTCTGCCCATACTTCTTCCGTTCCTTTGCCCGCGGGTCTCTGGTTAACAGTCCGGATTTTTTCAGTGTCAACCTGAATTCCGGATCAACCCCGAGCAAAGCTCTGGAAATTCCATGACGCAAAGCCTCTGCCTGTGCTGATTTACCACCGCCCCGCAAAGTAGCCATTACATCAAATTGCGCTGCTGTATTAGTAACCGCAAAGGGCTTCTCTATTTTTTGCTGCGTATAACCACCGCCAAAATACTCTTCAGCCGACAGTTTATTCACCTTGATGTTGCCATCACCCGGGATAAGCCATACTCTGGCAACAGCGGTTTTTCTTTTTCCGGTTGCATAATTCCGATTTTCAGCCATTGTTTTTCTCCATCTGCATCTATTTGGCTTTAGATATCCAACGGTACAGGTTGTTGCGCCTCGTGCGGATGAGTACTGCCCGCATATATCTTAAGCTTCTTCAACTGTTGACGACCGAGACTGTTCTTTGCAAGCATACCCTGGACCGCCTTTCTGATAACCTCTTCCGGCTTTTTGGCGAGAAGCTCCTTGGCGGTTTGCTCCTTAATCCCCCCTATGTAACCGGTATGACGATAATATTTTTTATCATCCAGCTTGGCGCCGGTCAGTCTGATTTTTTCAGCATTCACCACCACTATGAAATCTCCCATGTCCATAAAGGTAGAATAGTTGGGTTTATGCTTACCGCGTAAACGGGTTGCTATCTCAGAGGCCAGACGCCCCAGAATTTTACCCTCGGCATCGACCACATACCATTTTCTTTCTATATCCTTGACCGGAGTCTGATATGTCTTCATTTCACTTACCCTCTATCGTAACTATTCAGCAAAGGCAACAAATTATCCTAAACTCGTAACCGTAACTTTCAGATGTGCCCCAGGTTCGTTCGTTTCGACCT
>CAYWUR010000210.1:0-4081 GCA_964460745.1 uncultured Desulfobulbia bacterium
TTTTTTTTCATAATTTCATCCATATGTTGAGCAAAAGATATCCGTTGGATACGGTTGATAACGACCTGGGGACAGATTTGAAATATCTTTTAATCAGTCACCGCCCCCCTTATCAACCTTTGGTTCCGTGGTTTTATTCTTCATTATTTTGATGGTTGCGTCTTTTTTCAGTTCCTTGAACCATTCCCGCGTTCTTTTATTCCTGGCCCGGCTTTTAAACCATTTCTTGGCCTTATCAAAGGGGATCAATTCGGGCGCCTTTTTATCGAGGACCAGCATGACGTGATATCCGCCGTCATGCTCTACTGCCTCGCTGACGCCGCCTGGTTCCAGCGCGGCGATTTTTTCGAAAAGATCGGCATCCTTGTCCTCGAATAAGGTAATGGTCCTGACCCTGCAATCCATTTTGTCATCGTCCGTAAGTTTTTCCGTGCTCTTATATTCCATCAATTTGGCGCGCAGACCGGCGGCCTTCCCGGCGGCGGCCTTCTTGTCCTTCCCGGTGGCGATAAAGAGATCGTCCACTTCTATCCGCGCCGGGATGGTAAAGATTTTCGGTTTGGCCTCATATTCCTTGCGGGCTTTTTTTTCGTCAAATTTAATTTTTGCGTCAACCTCCTGCTTAAAGGCCCGGTTGATAAGCAGCCTTTTCTCAATTTCCCGCCTGAGAAGTCCCTCTGTGTAGTTGTTTCTAATGAGGAAATTGCCGAACGCCTCATCGGTTTTAAGATTTTCCCGCAGGTCTTTTATTTTTGCGTCAATTTCGGCTGCCTTTATCTTGAAATTTTTCCGGCCGTATTGACGGGCGAGTTCCTGGAATACCAAACTGTCAATAGCGGCCTTTTCAATCTGTTCCGATTTTTGTTCGGGTGTTTTTCCGCCTTTTCCGAGAGTGATCTGCCGCGCCTGTTTTTTCATTTCCTTGAGCAGTTCTTCCAGGCTTATTTCATGGTCGTTAACCACGATGGCGAGGATTCGGGCCGGGTCCTTGGTTTCCCTGGTTTGCGTCGGCTTTTTGCCGGCTGCCTCTTTTGTTGCCGACGTGGTGGGTGTTTTTTTGCCGGTAACGCCTTTTGCCGCCCTATCGGCGGCAAAGGCCGGCATAGCCAGGAAGGTCGACAGGATGAGAGTTATTGCCGTAAGATATATCTTTTTCATGATTCCTCCATTGTTGAACGAAGATATTCGTTATGTACGTTGGTAACGATTTGGGGGGGCGGATTGCAGTAAAAAGGCCCCGCCAAAACCAATATTTATTACCTGGCATAGCGGAAAATGTCAAGGGGAATCGGGATTCAGAGTAGTGAGTAGTGAGGAGTGAAAAAAGCCGGCCCTTCGATATGAAGGGCCGGCCGTGTTATCAACCGGGGCTGATAAGTTCAGTGTTTATTTTTACTAATGCACGAGTCCGCCGTGCAGGGTGTTGAGGGTGCCGACCTCGGTGGCCGGATCGGCATGACAGGCGCCGCAGGCGAAGTTCCTGGTCAGCCAGGGCCGCATGAAGCTGCCGCTGAACTGCTCGGTGGCCGGATCCTTGCTCAGGTCGATTTTAAAGATATGGTTGCGGATATCGCCGAATGTATCGGCCCCCAGTTCACTGTCGGTTTTAATTGCTGATTTTGACGCCCGCGGCATATGGCAGTCGATGCACTCCACGGAGGCATGATCAGTTATCGTAAACGTCATGTCGTGGCAGTCAATACAGTCAACCTCGACTCCCGGTTCGGACGAGGTGTTGGTCGGATCGTCCTGATACTTGGTGGTCGCGTGCGGGGTATGGCAGCTGATGCAGGTGACGCCGTTGAGCAGGTGCTTGCCCAGCGGGCCGCCGGCCAGGTCGTCGGGATCAAGTCCCAGCAGTTCGTCATACTGCTCGTGGTGCTTGGCGAAGCCGCCCGAAGCAGCGATGCGGCCGCCCTCGTTGCCGGTATAGCCGGCGAGCTGGGCCGCGCTTACGTATGTGGGATAGTCTTTTTCACCATCGCGGGTATGGCATTCACTACAGGCCGCCTTCAAAGCCTGCGCCATGTTGTCGTCCGTAAAATTCTCAGTGGTTCGGGCCGTGGCGATTTTGGTGATATAGTCCGGGTTGCCGGTGAGCATATGCAGCAGACCGTCACCGTGGCAGGCTTCGCACTGGACGCCGGCCGCCGCGAAGGTGCCGTCCATGCCGGGCAGGTTATCCTGGCGGTTGGGGTTAAGAACGGCGTCATAATGCCGCCAGCCGGTGGTGTGGCAGTTGCCGCAATTGTAAGGGACGTCGACCGAGTCGTTATGATAGGCCACCATACTGCCGTCCGCCAGGTTATACTGGACCTCGGAGCCGGTAACAATAAAGCCGTCTTTGTCTATCCAACGGGCCTTCCAGCCGTAGCCGCCGATCACATAGCTGATGTCGGCATAGCTGGTCGGTGTGCCCAGGGTGTTGTCGGTCTCGCCGTTGTCGTCGGCAAGCAGCGCCAGGGCGCCGGCGATGGTGCTGAAAGGATAGGTCGGCATTTGGTCGTTTACCACCTTGTTCAGCTTGAAGGGATGGCCGGATTTGATAAAGTTGCTGTAATTTTCGGGATGGCAGCCGGCGCAGGTGGCGGCTCCGGCAAAACTATTGGCCAAGGCCGCAACATTGGTGATGGTTGGAGTTGTCGTTTGGTGATAAAGGTAAGCGCTGACATCAACCGTGGAAAGGTCGAATTCATCCACGCCGTTGTGGCAGGTAAGGCAGGCGAAATTTTTGGTAAGCCAGGGGTAGACGTACTTGCCGTCCGTGGTGGTCTGCGCGGTTTTGCTCAGATCGATTTTGAAAATATGGGTTCTGATATCGCCGGTGGCCGGGCCGGTGCCGACCGCGTCATGCTTGATGGCGCTTTTAGAGAGGCGCGGCATATGGCAATCAATGCATTCCAGACCGCTCATGCCGCTAATGGTCGGCATCGCTACCTCAAAAGGCTTGCCGCTGCCATGACACTCGACACAGTCGGCAACCAGACCGGATTCGCCGGCCTGATCCTGATACTTGGTGGTCTTGTGCGGGTCGTGGCAAGAGATGCAGGTAATCTTGGCGGCCAGATGCTTGCCCAGCGGCGCGCCGGTGTCCGGATCGACGCCCAGCATTTCGTCATACTGCTCGTGGTGTTTGGCCAGGCCGCCTGATGCGTCGATGCGGCCGCCCACCGCCGGGCCGGTCGGAAAAGCGGTGTTAAAGGCGCTGACGTATGTGGGATAATCTTTTTCGCCGTCTCGGGTGTGGCATTCGCCGCAGGTGACGGCCTTGCCGTAGCCCATATCGTCGGCCAGCAGATCGGTGGTGGTCCGGGCCGTGGCGATTTTGGTGATATCGTTCTTGTCGAGCGAGGCCACATGCGCGCGACCGGGGCCGTGGCATGATTCGCACTGGACGCCGGCCGCCGTGAAGGTGCCGTCCATGCCGGGCAGGTCATCCTGACGGTTGGTGTTATGGTCGGCGTCGGTGTGCCGCCAGCCGGTGGTGTGGCAGTTACCGCAATTGTAGGGGACGTCGACCGAGTCGTTATGATAGGCTACCATGCTGCCGTCTTCCAGGTTATACTGGACCGCGGAGCCGGTAACGATAAAGCCGTTTTTGTCTATCCAGCGGGATTTCCAGCCGTAGCCGCCGATCACATAGCTGATGTCGGCATAGCTGGTCGGCGTGCCCAGGGTGTTGTCGGTCTCGCCGTTGTCGTCGGCAATCAGCGCCAGGGCGCCGGCGATAGTGCTGAAAGGATAGGTGGGTATCAGGTTATTAACTATTTTGTTCAGTTTGAAGGGGTGCCCCGATTTTATAAAGTCGCTGTACAGATCGTGGTGACAGGTCTGGCAGACCTGCGATCCCACAAACAGCGCCAGGGGATCGGCGGCCGTGGGACTCGCGGGCTGATTGTTGCCGGCGGAATCGAGGTTGCTGCCGCAGCCGCCGAGAGCGATTATCGCGGCCGATGCCAGAGTTAACAAGGCTAACTTCGCTGACTTCTTCCTTCTCATGCTCGTCTCCTTAATTTTGTAATAATGGTAACTATTCACCTGCACCCCATCTTCGTCCGTTTCGCCCTCCTCACGTACAGGG
>CAYWUR010000211.1:0-4068 GCA_964460745.1 uncultured Desulfobulbia bacterium
TGGGCCTGCCGGGCTGCCCTGCCTCTCGGTTTTTCAGGCGCAAGGGCCGGGCTCCCGGGCGCTAAGGCGCTCCCGTTGCCTGCTTCGGCCGGGCTGCCGGTCAACTTCCGGTCTGCTTCCACCTTCGCTAAGTAGTCGTTGATATTGCCCTCGAAAAAGGTTGCCCTGCCGTCTTTAACCTCCAGGACCTTATTAATAAAGCGGTTCACAAAATAGCGGTTGTGGGAGACGACGATAATTGTGCCGTTATATTGGGCCATCGCCTCCTGGAGTACGTCCTGCGAACTCATGTCCAGATGGTTGGTCGGTTCATCCAGGATCAGCAGATTAGCCGGCACAACAATCATTTTTGCCAGGGCCAGCCGGCTTTTTTCTCCCCCGGACAGCACCCGGACCTTTTTGTCGACGTCGTCGCCCTGGAAAAGAAAGGCGCCCAGCAGGGAGCGTACCAGGGAAATGTTCATATCGCCGGCAACCATGGCTATCGTTTCCAGAACCGTTAAGTCGGGGGTGAGTTCCTGGGCTTGATGCTGGCCGAAATAGGAAGGTTTGACGTTATGGCCGAGCCGGATTTTTCCCTGGTCCGATTTCGTCAGGCCGGCCAGTAATTTCATCAATGTCGACTTGCCGGCGCCGTTGGCCCCAACCACGGCAAGTTTATCGCCTCGCTGCAGTTGGAGATTAAGATCACGAAATACCATATGATCCGCAAAGCTCTTGGCCAGGCCCTTGACATCCAGGACCAGCCGACCGCAGTCCGCCGCCGCCGGAAATTTAAAGGCAACGGCTCGCTCATTCGCGGCAAGCTCTACTTTTTCCAGCCGTTCCAGCTGCCGCAGACGGCTCTGTACCTGTTTGGCCTTGGTGGCCTTGGCGCGAAAGCGCTGGACAAAGCGCATGGTCTGCCTGATCTGGGCCTGCTGATTATCATAGGCGGCTTTTTCGACCTGTAGCCGAATTTCTTTTTCCTGGAGATATTTTGAGTAATTGCCCTTATATATGGACAGTTTCCCCAGGCTCAGTTCCCAAGTAATGGCGGTGGTTCTGTCAAGGAAGGCGCGATCATGCGAGATTATCACTAGGGCGCCGCCATAGGTGATTAAATAATTTTCCAGCCAGGTAAGCGACTCCAGATCCAGGTGGTTGGTCGGCTCGTCAAGCAGCAGGAGGTCAGGCTTGGCCAGCAGCAGTTTGGCCAGCATTAAACGCATGAGCCAGCCGCCGCTAAGAGTGCTGCTTTGCATGGCGAAAGTCGCTTCCTTGAATCCCAGGCCCGTAAGGATTTGTTCAATGGCGGAGCGCATCCGGAAAATGTCGGATCCCTCAAGTCGATGTTGGAGATCTTCCTGTCTTTTCATAAGGGCGGCAAAGTCGGGATCTGCAGGTCCGATAGAACTTAACTGCCGGTTGATGACGGCCAGCTTTTTTTGCAGGGCCAGGGTTTCGGCAAAGGCGGTCTCCGCTTCCTTATATATTGTTCTGTTGGTATCCAGCATCGCGGTCTCCTGCGGCAGATAGGCGATAGCCAGCTGTTTGGGGCGCACTACCACGTTGGCGTCGGTTTCAGTGGCACCGGCGATGATTTTGAGAAGGGTGCTTTTGCCGGTCCCGTTAACTCCGACCAGGCCGATGCGATCATGGTCATTGATGCGGGCAGAGACATCTTTAAAAATATATTTATCGGCGTAGCTGATATCAAGATGATTGATGCTGATCACTTCTCTCCCCCGTTTGTATGGTATGGCGCCGTTGTTCGGCAACCAGCGTCAGGTCCATTTTAGGCAAAAGCCCCAGGTCCGCCAGCCTTTTTATGTTAATGCTTTTGGGTCCCAGAAAGGCGGAGTGGTCCGCCGCGGCGATTGACAGCCGTCTCGTTTGGTTTGTCGGCACTTTTGCCAACAGCCGGCGGGCGGTTTTGAAAAAAAAGCGGGACAGCACAAGCTCACCAAAGGACGGATGATAGGGGCCGGCCAGCACCTCTTTTTCCAGAGCGGCGGAGGGCTGTAGGCCCATGCGTATAATTCTGATGCCTTGCCGGTCGAAAATTTTCTTAACCAGACCGGCAAGCCCTATGGCCTTGAGTATTGAAAGGGGTTTATAGCCGCCCTCGGCATAAAGCCGGGCAAGGCCGCTGCCCTGAATAACCAGGGTCGGGTAAATTCTGACAAAAGCCGGCTGTAGCGCGGCTATCCGCCTGGCCGATTCGAGCAGACCGGTCGTGGTTTCGCCGGGCAGGCCGATCATCAGTTGTATGCCGACCGTAAGCCCCGCCGCATGCAAAATATCCGCCGCCGTAACGACCTGGGCGGCTGTGTGGCCGCGACCGCTGGCCGCCAGCACGCGCTCATCCATGGACTGGACGCCGAGTTCAACAATCTTAACGCCGTGGCGCCGTAAAAAGACAGGGGTTTTATTGTCAACAAAATCAGGACGGGTGGACAGCCGAAGCAGCTCCACCGCCCCGCTTTGCAGAAAAGGCCGGGCCGCATTGAGCAATTCTTTCTGCCGGGATTTCGCCAGTCCGGTAAAACTGCCGCCGTAAAAGGCGACCTGCGTTTGCGCCTTGGGGAATTTACGGGGCCTTTGCAGCCATTCAGCGATTATCTCTTCTACCTCGGCCGCCGTGATTTCGCGCCCTTGCCGGTCATAACCGGTGATCGGGTGCTGGTTGCAGAAAATGCAACGATGCGGGCAGCCTTGGTGCGTGATAAAGATGGGAATTATAAAGGGGCGCATGCGAGTATAACTTTCGGGTCGGCAGGAGGGGGTGTCAGATACGGTCATCGGTTGTCTTTTTAATGGCCGCGGCGGCGGCCTGTTGCTCTGCTTCCTTTTTACTTTTGGCTTTGCCGGTGCCGAGAATTTCACCATGGAAGCTGACCGAAGCGGTAAATAATTTATTGTGCGCCGGCCCCTCTTCTTTTTCTATCATATATACCGGGGCTTCATTGAATTTCTCCTGAACTTTTTCCTGCAAGAGACTCTTGGCGTCGGTTACAAGCGCGGCCGTGGTTTGCCGATTTTTTGTCCAGTTAATTATATGGGGCAGGAAATGTCTTTCCACAAAGGCCATGGCCGCGTCAAAGCCGCCATCCAGAAAAATCGCACCGACTATCGCTTCATACGCTCCAGACAGGATAGAGGGCTTTTCCCTGCCGCGGGAAGACATTTCGCCCCTGCCGAGATAAAGATACAGGCCGAGATCAATGGCGCGAGCCATATGGGCCAGATGGTTTTCATTAACCAGGGCCGCCCGGAATTTCGTTAACTCTCCTTCTTTCTTGTCAGGGAAGCTTCTGAAAAGCGTATAGCCGACCGTGAGGTCCAGCACCGCGTCGCCAAGAAATTCCAGGGTCTCGTTATCCTGACACGGCCTGCCTTGTTCGAAAGCAAAGGAGCTGTGGATAAGGGCTTCCTGCAGGTGGCGCCGGTTTTTGAACTCGTAGGCCATTTTTTTTTCGAAGGCGGCGAGCCGCTCTTTGTTCCTCTCTATAAGGGCGTCAATGGCATCCGTCATTTTTGCATATTTCCCTTGTCAAAATAATACATCTATGTTTAATTCTGCTAGACCTGCAAGTCCTGGAAGGACTTTTATGAATACACCAATGAGACCGACCATATTGAACGGATTTGTATTTTTAAAAGCAGGTTTTTATCCTGTGGGGCGGCGTAGCCAAGTGGCTAAGGCAGCGGTCTGCAAAACCGTTATTCACCGGTTCAAATCCGGTCGCCGCCTCCATTGAAACAATAAAAGGCTTGCCGGTTTTGCAAAATCGCGCAAGCCTTTTTCGCTGCTGGTTTCAGCAGCGATATCTTCATTATCTGCCGTCTGATTATAGCATAGCCCTTCTGGAAAAGCACGTCTTAACAGGCAAAATCGCCGGCAGGCACTGCTTAACCGGTTTCCAGATTGCCCAGCAGGTATTGGAGGATAGAGATGGCGGCCAGCGAGGCGGTTTCCGCCCGTAAGATTCGGCGGCCCAAAGAAACCGGCTGATAGCCCGCTGTTATCGCCTGCTCGATTTCTTCCTTGCCAAACCCCCCTTCCGGTCCGATCAGTATTATTAC
>CAYWUR010000212.1:0-4036 GCA_964460745.1 uncultured Desulfobulbia bacterium
GGTGTGATAAATATCACCAAGGTTCTTCCGATCGAGTACCAGGTTTTTGTCCGGATCCAAGGGATTAAACGCCCCCGGATCAGACTGCCAGTTGGCAAATTCAATGGGGTTCGGGAATGTCACGTCATCCGGCACGTTGAACATGTCGAAGGCGCCGAAACTCTGAAAATATAAGAAACGGCTGCCTTTATGATAAATATCCCAGCTGATGCCGGCAAAGTTGGTGTCTGTCAGGCCGTCGCCGTTTTCGGTCGGGCCGGACTCAAAGCCGCGGCCGGCACAGAACCGGATTCGGCCCGGCCACGGATTTGCATAAGCATATCCCAGGGTAAAGCCGTCAAAGGCATAATCCATAAAACCGGCGGGCGTCGCCTGGCGTTTGTCCAACCCCTGACGGATATGGGATGGCGGGCCGTCGGTCGTGGGCCGCCGGCCTATGGAAATCCAGACGGGTTGACCGCCGACGTTATTCCAGTTAAGGATGGCCCTGTCCACTACCAGGTTATTATTTGTCGGTATCCGGGAGCGATTGCCGTCAAAGCTTAACGAACTCAACATGAAGGGGCCGCCCATAAGGGTGTAATCCACGGGGTTATTCTCCATGCCCCAGGCCTTGTACATGGCCAGCCGTCCCTTGAATTCCAGATTTTCCATGGCCTTGACCCGCATATTCAGGCGGAAGCGGTTGGTCAGGACGGAGTCGTTTTTATATGTGGTCGCGGGGTTGGCGCCATAGCCCATATTGGCGAAGATAGCGGCCCGAGCGGCCGGGGAAAGATTCTTCATAAATCCGGCAAGCGTCTCCGGGGTTTCCATGGCGTCGGTAACCGTGGTCGCCGGCATTGCCGCCATAGCCGTCAACATTCCGCCAACCTCGGGATTGGTAAACATGTAAAACAAGGCTTCTTGTTGACCGGAGTCTGTTATGCCCATGCCGGCCGCCGCCGTACGCCATGTCGCGAGGTCGTCGGCCATGCTGGGCTGCAAGGCGGTCAGCATGGAGCCGACGCTGTCAAAACTGCCGGCAACGGCAGCCAGGGACGGCTGCGCGTTGATAAAGGGCACAAAGCCGGCGCCGACACCGCCCAGCGACCCGTCCTTAAAATCAAGTGCGCTGAAATAGGCCGGCGTATCGGCCGTGACATAGTCTATCCGCGTCCGGAAATCGCCGAACAGTTTAAAACGCGCCGCGGTATCCCAGCCTTCCGCCTGTTCCTGTAGAGAAGTTATGGCATTGTCAGTGTTCGTCTGCAGGTCGGCCATCTCCCCTTTCAACTGCTGGATTTCCCGCGGACTTACCGTTTCTTTCGCCGGTTGCACGGTCGTCGCCTTCAAATCGTCCATCTGCCTTTTCAACATCTGTAGTTCCTGGGTCAAGGAATCGATTTTCCTCTCCAGATCGACAGCGCTTGCTCCCGCGGACGCGACGGCAGGCAGGGCGATCATACCCGCCAGCGCCAAAATTGAAATTTTCTTAACCATCTCCTTACCTCCTTCTTTAAATTTGCTTCATCCCTGCAAACATTATTTCCCGGCGCCGGCTCTCGACCGTAACGCATTATAAATGATGAAAAACAGTTTGTCTAAATTAACTATATGCTTAAGGCCCGCTTGTCAATAAAAAAATAAACCCGCCGGCCGGCAAAACTACGGCAGCTTGCAAGGCACTATTGACTCGGCGGCAATAATACTTAGTTTTTAAATTAAGAAGAGGTAACACTTAAGACCGTTGGAAAATACCTCTGCAATCGTTAATCGAAAAAAGGAGGTAAACCATGGCAACTTTAGAATACTGCTCGAATCTTGCGTTGGAGTTGGAAAGGTGGAGTAAAAAACTCCATGCTATTTCCAAAAAGATAGACCATCTGCCGTCTATCGAAAAGTATAAACTAACCGCGCATCTTGAGGGGATGCATATTTTGATTACCGAGATGGATGACCGGATCATGCAGTTGCGGAACGAATGCCCAAGTGTGGCGGAGCCTGAAAAGGAGGAACGCGGCATTAAGACGGGTGAAAGGACAAAAATGGTACTGACGGAGGAGGAAAAGGAAAAACTTAAAAAATGGCAGAAATAAACTGTTCTTTTACCTGCTACCGCGAACGTCCAGGGGCGCTTTTGTCGTGCGCGGGAATTGTTCCGATAAGCGGTGTGACCAAGTCACACCGCTTTTTAAACAATACGGCTTAATTTTTATCGCCAAAGGCATCAGCAAACAATTTTTCAATCGCCTCTCTGCCGTCAGCGGTTAAATGTCGGCTGCCGGTGCCGACAAATGTTTCATACTCAATGCGGGGTGAATCCTGCTGCCAGGCGCCTTCCCGCCATGTAGACCACTGACGGCGCTCTTGGTCGTAAACGCTTACCGGCCGATTAAACAATCTTGCCAACTCAACCGCCCAGCCGGTGCCGCCCTTGACGGTATTATTAGGCAAAATCGAACCGACGGCAAAGATCTGATGCCCCCTGTTGACCATGTGAAAAATAACCTGCAGCACTTTCCTGATCTTTTCCGTTTCATAATAGGTGCGGTTCATCATTTCGGAAGCCAACTCCATACTGATATCACCGCGCTGCAATTCCTCCGGGGAAAGAACCTCCACATTTTTTTCCCGGCTGACCTTATGGTCGGCAAAGGATAAAACCTTTTCCCGCACCCCCCATTTTGCCGCCTCTTCGCCGAACGCACTTTCCGCTCCTTGCAGACCGCTGCTGAACAACGTGCATTTCTCGCCTTGCATAATAACCTCTCTTTTTTGTCGACCGTCAGGCCGTAATTAAGACAATTATTTAAATTAAAAAGAAAACTTATATACTATATAATAGCATGTTTTTTCAATCTTTATTATCATGCCTTAGAAACTTTTCAGCCTTTTCAAAATACACTAAATGAGCCATAATCCTTTAGAATTAAAAGAAGCGCGCCGGCGCATTCTTGATCAGGTCTCGAGTTCCGAGGCTGAAACCGTACCTCTTAAAAGCAGTCTGTTCCGCATATCACGCGACACTGTAAAATCCCCCGTCGCGAGCCCTGACTTTGCCGTTTCCACCCGGGACGGCTTTGTTGTCCCGTATATAGACACCGACAAGATAAAACAGGACAGAACAACCCGGCTGAAGATCACCGGGGAAATAGCCGCCGGCTGCCAAGATATCCCCCGTTTAAAATCGGGCGCGGCCCTGCGGATTATGACCGGCGCCGCCCTCCCCCCCGGCCCTTGCCGGGTAATACCCTCTGAATTCTGCCGGGAAACGGCGGGCTATCTCACCATTATCTCATCTTTTTGGGAGCAGACCGGCCGGGATTTATTTATTAAAAAAAGAGGCGCCGACTTTGCGAAAAACAGGATTCTGATAAAGGCCGGCGCCCAAATAAAGGCCGAACACTTAGCCTTGCTGGCCGCCGCCGGCCTTGACAAAATCGAAATTTCTCAAAGACCGCGTATCGCCCATCTCTGTATAGGCAGTGAACTTATAGAGCCGCCCGGTCCCGCCGCAACAGGACAGGTGTTCAACTCGAACAGTTTTCTGCTTGACGGCCTTATTCGCCAGGCCGGCGCTATTCCTGTCGATCTCGGCTCGGTTCCCGACCTGGCGGATCGAATTATGACCGCTTTAAACGGCAGGACCTTAGATGGCGTGCAAATGGTGATCACCACCGGCGGCATGGGGCCGGGGAAATTCGATCTTACGGCGGCTGTTTTAAAAAAAATGGGGGCCCGCTTTCTGTTCCGCCATTTAAACACCAAACCAGGCCGGGGCAGTTGCTGCGCTTTAATCAACAGGCAGCTTTTCTGCGGCCTGCCCGGCACACCCGGCGCCGCAAGAATTATTTTTGCCGAACTGCTCCTGCCCGCTCTTTTAAAGGCGCAGGGGCTCCACAAGGCGCAGCCCGCCAATATTCGGGCAACGCTTGCCGCGCCGGTCGGAATAAAAAACAACACGATGTTGAATCTTAAGGCCGGCATTATATTTCAGCGACACGGCATACTATATGTGCGGCCGACGCAAAAAAGTGAAACAACAAACGCCGTT
>CAYWUR010000213.1:0-4033 GCA_964460745.1 uncultured Desulfobulbia bacterium
AAGGATAAAATGCTGGAAATCGTCATTCTCATACCCCTGCTTCTGGGCGGCGTCTCCTTCTTCCTGCCGCCCAAAACGGGAAGGGTTGTCCTTATCGGCGGCGGGACACTGCATCTTGTGGCCACAGTCGCCGCCATCAGCGGACATCTTTCCACCATGCTGCCGGGCTTTTTTGCTCTGACCCCCCTGGGCGGACTGGTGCTGGCCATAACCTCCGTACTGTATATCCTTACGGCGATTTATACCGTGTCCTATATGAGTGAAATCGAGATGCGGGCCGAACCGGTCTTTAACGGCTCCATGCTTCTCTTTCTCGCCGCCATGAGCATGGCCGCCGTTGCCGATCATATTATCGTTCTCTGGATCGCCATCGAGGCCACCACCCTGACCTCGGCGCCCCTGATTCTGCTCCATAAATCCAAGGGGGCTCTGGAGGCCACCTGGAAATATGTACTCATCTGTTCGGTGGGCATCGCCCTGGCGCTGTTAAGCGCCTTTTTCCTGGTTCTGGCCATGAACAGGGGCGGTGTGCGGGTACCGTTGAATTATACCGGCTTGAACAGTGTGGCCACCGCCCTTGACCCCGTCTGGCTCAAGGCGGCCTTTATTTTCGCCCTCATCGGCTACGGTACCAAGATGGGCTTGTCTCCCATGCATACCTGGTTGCCAGACGCCCATAGCGAGGCGGTAAGTCCGGCCTCGGCCCTGCTCTCGGGCGCCCTGCTCAATTGCGCCTTCCTGGGGGTGTATAAGACCCATATGGTCTTGGTCAGTGCCGGGCTGGAACAGTTTTCCAACCATATTTTGATTGCCTTCGGCCTCTCATCCATCCTGGTGGCCGGGATCTTTATCCTCCATCAAAGCGATTATAAACGGATGCTGGCCTACTCCAGTATCGAGAACATGGGAATAATCGCCTTTGGCAGCGGTCTGGGAGGTTTGGGAGCCGTCGGCGCCGTAATCCACATGATTCATCATTCCCTGATTAAATCCAGTCTCTTTCTGGCCTCGGGCAATTTACTCCTGGGCTACGGCAGCAAGCAAATCAAAAAAACCGGCGGCATGATTCGCCTGTTGCCTAAAACCGCCGTAGCCTTCTTCGCCGGTTTTGTAGGTATATCAGGCCTGCCGCCCTTTGGCCTGGTTATCAGCGAGGTCTTCATTGTCTTAGGCGCCTTGCGTGGGCATCATCCCGTGGCCGCCACGGTATTCATCAGCGGTATGCTTCTGGTATTCAGCGGCGCCTGTCGCCATTTTATCCGTATGACCTTCGGCAACACCAAAACAGAGGCCGACGATCTTCTGGTACACGAAAAGCTACCCCGTTTCCTGCCCTCGTACATCCTGTTAGCGGCATCGGTCCTGCTGACCTTCTGGATGCCGAAAGAACTTTGGGATGTAATCAATCAAGCGGCGGCTCTTATGGGAGGTGGACTGCATGGTTAATTTAATGCCCATCACCAATGGCCGTGTCATTAAGCGAACCGACCTATCGGTTCTTGACTTTGATGATTTCAGGGAAAGCCTGCTGGAAATCGCCCAACACGGCTATATTGTGCAATTCTTCGGCTATGAAGACGGCGGTGAACTTTTCGCGCTGGCCATTATGCGCCTGGAAGATCAACTTCTGGCCGGTTGCGCCAGGCTGCCGGAAAAATTCGAGTCCTTTACCGCCGAGCAAAGTAAATTCAATGTCTTTGAACGCGAGATGGCCGAACAATTCGGAGTCGTTCCACTGGGCCATCCCTGGCTTAAAATGGTGCGCTACCAACCAAATTGGCGCCGGCGACCGGATGTTTTTGGTAATGATTACAGAGAGAACATTCCCGGCTGTTATCCATACTTCCGGGTAGAAGGTGAAGAAATCCATGAGGTGGCCGTGGGGCCGGTGCATGCCGGAATTATCGAGCCGGGACATTTCAGATTTCAATGTATCGGCGAAAAGGTTTTACATCTTGAAATTTCGCATGGTTATCAGCATCGCGGCGTTGAGGAGCTGTTAATCAAGACGTCCGCCGCCCGGCGGCCCTTTATCGCCGAAAGCATTGCCGGCGATACGGCCATGGCCGGCAGTCTTTCATACAGCCAGGCTGTTGAGGCCTTGAGTGGACTTAGCGTCTCTCGAGAGGCCAAAACCATTCGCACCATTGCCCTGGAGCTTGAGAGGCTGTCAAATCATGTCGGAGACCTGGGGGCCATGAGCGGCGATGTGGCCTTTACGCCGCCGGCCGCGTTTTTCGGCCGCATGCGGGGTGAATTTTTAAATCTCCTATTATTACTGGCCGGCAACCGCTTCGGCAGGGGGTTGATCAGGCCTGGCGGGGTAGGTTTTGCCTCCGGTGCCAACGAACTTGCGGCAATAAAGGCCAAACTTGATGAACTGCGCCCCGAGGTTGAGCATTGTATTGACCTGCTCCTCACGGCCCATACGGTATTGTCCCGTTTTGAGCAATGCGGCATTGTCTCGCGGGAAGCGGCGGAAAGCCTTGGCATGGTGGGTCCGGCGGGCCGCGCCTCCTGGCTGCCCTATGATGCCCGGCAGGAGTTCCCCACCGAATGTTATGCCGATCTGCCGGCCTGTGAGTGGAAACGCCCCACCGGCGATGTCCTGGCCCGGGCCGGAATTCGAGCAGCGGAGATAGGCCATAGTTTTGACTGTCTGGCCATTCTTCTGGAAAATGGCGGGAAAACGGCAGCCGTCACGGCGACGGCGCATAAACTTGCCCCCTCATCTCTGGTGGTCACCGTTAACGAGGCCTGGCGGGGTGAGCTCTCCCATTGTCTGCTCACCAATGATAAAGGTGCGATCATCCGCTATAAGGTAAAGGATCCATCATTTCACAATTGGTCCGGCTTAGCCATGGCTCTGCGGGATGAGGAGATTTCTGATTTCCCCATAAATAATAAGAGCTTTAACCTCTCCTACTGCGGTATGGATTTGTAGCTTTAAAATAATTCTGAGTTGGATTTATGTTTAAGGTATTTAAAACAAGATTTGAGCAGGGGTATCGCACCATGCAATACCCTAAGACGCCTGTAACCCTGCCGCCCAGCTATCGAGGCCTGCCGGAAACACACCCCTGCGATGTCGCCATCGTCGAAAAATGCGCCGCCAATTGTCCGCAAAATGCCATCGACGTCAATAACAAGAGTATTGATCTGGGGCGGTGTATCTTCTGTGGTCTGTGTGAACAGATATCCGCGGGAAAATTTGTTACCTTCAGCCGGGATTTTGGCTTGGGTTGCGCCCGGCGTGACCAGCTTATTACCACCGACGGCCTGCCGGATCTTGCCGCGCACAGTAAGACACATTTCAAAAAGCTCTTCGGCCGTTCCCTGCAATTGCGGCAGGTTTCCGCCGGCGGTTGTAATAATTGCGAGGCCGATATAAACGTGCTTGGCACCCCGGCCTATGATTTATCGCGGTTTGGCATAGCCTATGTGGCCTCCCCCAGACACGCCGATGGCATTCATGTCACCGGCCCCATCTGCCGCAACATGAAATCCGCCCTGCTGGCCACCTTTGAGGCCGTCCCCACCCCCAAGGTGGTCATTGCCTCGGGAGCATGCGCCATTTCCGGCGGCCCCTTCTACGGCAGTAAAGAGGTGTCGGAAGGTTTAGACGCCATCATCCCGGTTGATTTATATATCCCGGGATGTCCGCCACATCCCCTGACCACCCTGCACGCCCTCCTGCAATTTTTCAAATAAGCCTCCCCCCACTAACAACCTGCATATCTTTAAAACCTCATTTTTACAGCTTCGGAGCATGAACCATGAGCATGGATTTACTGCAATGTTGGGAAACACTGACTGCCAGCGAACCAAAAAAGAGCCGCTGTAGGCCGGAAGTGCTGGGCGCGGCCATTACCAGCAGGTCATGGCGGTCGGCTTCCTTAACGATTGTTTCCAGCGGCGACTCCGTTGCAATTGCCTGACTGTAAATCACGGGCGAAATTTTTTTTAGCCCGGCCCACGCAAATAATTCGGCGCGAGCGCTTTTCACCTCGCCGACCGAGGCATATGTCGGCAG
>CAYWUR010000214.1:0-4008 GCA_964460745.1 uncultured Desulfobulbia bacterium
TCAAGAGTAATTTGTCTATTTATATTAACATGATACTTCAAGTCAGAAAGTTGAGATGGGAATATTCAGTCTTTCATTATTACTATTAGGATTATTTGTAATTTTCCTGACTTACATAAGAATAGATAACAAATCTCTGAAACATCATATTGTATTTTCAGCTGTTACGATATCTTTCCTGGTTTTTTTCTTAGCTGTCCATCATTATTTTCAAGGCACTTGTGAATTACTTGTTGGAGGTTCCTTAACAGATGTTAAGGAGTTGATATTGTCATGGGGAATCGCCGCGCCGCTACTCAGCGTCATTCTTATGATAATCCAGGCGGCTCTGGCGCCTATTCCCGCCTTTATAATCACCACGGCAAATGGTCTTGTTTTTGGTAAAATATGGGGGACAATAATCTCAATTATCGGCGCAACTCTTGGGGCATTATTTTCTTTTTTTATATCTCGACTTTTCTACGATAATTTTTCTAAAAAGATTATTAAAAACCGGAAAACTAAAGATTATATAGATAGTATCAGCGATAAATATGGTTTTAGAATTATATTAATTGCCAGATTAATTCCATTCATATCATTCGATTTTGTCAGTTATGCTGCGGGGCTTAGTAAAATAAAAACCGGATCATTTGTTTTGGCTTCTATTATGGGTATGCTTCCTGCGACGATTATATATACTATGTTCGGAGCGGAGATGGAAAAAATAAAACAGCTATCTTCCAAGATGTTTATAATCTCTATTGTTATTATAGTAGTTCTTCTCATTTTTTGGGGCATAAATGATTCCTTGAAACAACAAAGAAATAAATCATAAAAAAATGTGACGATAAAAAAAGGGCTTCAGACAATCTGTCTGAAGCCCTTGATGTTATTAGTGGTACGCCCGGCAGGATTCGAACCTGCGACCTACGGATTCGTAGTCCGGCACTCTATCCAACTGAGCTACGGGCGCACAATATTGCTAGCGCAATTTTTATACCCTAAATCGTCTTATTCATCAAGGGATCTTTCTCCTCGCCTATTCTTTGATAAAATCAATTTGATTATCCTCGGGATTCATCTCGGGCGCCGATTCGACGCTGATCTCGACTTCGTAACGTTTTTCCAGATCCAGCAACTCCTCCCGCTTCTGGTTGAGTAAATACTGAGCCACGGCCATGGGCAGGCGGCAGGTCACTTTTTTAACTTTTTGAGAAATTACCCCTGTCTGGATACGGCGCAGATAGGAGAGAGACTGGGTTTCCGCCGAACGGACCACGCCCTTGCCATGGCAATGCCGGCAGGTTATATAGCTGCCCATTTGAATAGGGGCGCCCATTTTCTGGCGTGAAATCTGCAGAAGACCGAATTTGGAAATTCTGCTGATGTCTACCTTGGCTTTATCGCGTTTCATGCTGGCCCTGACCTGCTTTTCCACTTCCCGTATATGACGGATGCTGCGCATGTCAATGAAATCCACGACAATGAGGCCGCCCAGATCCCGCAGCCTGAGCTGGCGCGCCATTTCAGCCGCGGCCTCCATATTGGCAAGGAAGATGCTTTCCTCGAAGTTTTTGTCCTTGTTGGTCCGTCCGGAATTGACGTCAATGGCAACTAAGGCCTCGGTCGGATTGATTACAATGGAGCCGCCTGACGGCAAGGGTACGGAGGCCTGATACATCTGTTCGATCTGGTCTTCAACGTTATATTGGTTGAATATAGGCCTTGAGCCGTTATGCAGCCGCACCGTGGTTTTTCTCTGCTTGGCCGGCAGTAATTTTAAAAAATTTGCGACTTGATCATACGCATCCTGGCTGTCCACCAGAATCTCTTCGATATCCGGGGTAAAGTGATCACGCAGGAATTTGGCGATAATGTCCTGGTCCTTGTAAAGCAATGACGGGGTCGGTTCGCTCTGGCCGCTCTTCTTGATTTCCCGCCAGAGTCTTAACAGAAATTTTAAATCCTGAGAAATCGCGGTCTTGGTGATATCCTTGCTGGCGGTTCTTATAATGTAGCCGATGGCCTCGGGTATGTTGAAACTATTCATCATCTGCCGCAGCCGCGCACGCTGGTCTTCATCCTCTATTTTTCTTGAGATGCCGGCGCTGTCGCTGCCTGGCATCAAAACCAGATAACGGCCGGGCATCGAGAGATAGGTGGTTATATTGGCGCCTTTGCTGGCTGTCGCCTCTTTTACCACCTGCACCAGAACTTCCTGACCTTTGCGGATCACCTTCTGGATCTTGAGATCTTTCCAATGTTTTTTAGCATCTGTATCCGCATCATAGTATTCGGGATGAATTTCGCCAAAATGGAGAAAACCGTTTTTCGGTTGGCCGATATCCACGAAAACCGCCTGCAGGCTTGGCTCAATGGCCACGATCCGTCCCTTATATATATTGCCTCTGGTGTTTTCGCGCAGGACGGTTGTGACGTGGAATGATTCGACCTTGCCGTCTTCCAGCAAAGCAATCCGGCATTCTTCCGGTTCTTCCGCATTTATAAGCAGTTTAGCTACAGGTTTCGCCGGCCGGGAGGCGGGTTTGCGGCCGGCTGTAGCGGCCGGCTTTTTGGCTTTACCCTTGGGTACTTTAGCGTTTGCCGTTTTTTTGTTTTTTTCTGTTTTTGCGGCAGCGGCGGTTGTCGATTTGACGGATTTTGTGCCGCGGCTTTTCTGCCGGTAATTTTTTTGGGATTCCGCCTTGGCCTTCTTTTCCGGCGAAGATGCCGCCGGAGAAGAGACACTATCTGACTTTGCCGCGGCCGTCTTTATGTCTGCGCGGCCGGACTCGGCCGGTCGGCTCTTTTTTGGGGAGTTCGAAGAGGCTTGTTTCCTCTTTCCCCCCGGTCTTTCAGGGGGCGTCTTAGACTCAGTTGTCTCTTTTTTCGCCGAATTCTCGGCAGGAGTGCTGTCGGTCATATTTTTACCTGATAATATTTTTTGTCGTTAAAAGTCACGGAATCAAGCCGGCCGGCAATTTTAAGTTTCTCCAAGGCCACGGTTGCCGGGTTCGCGTCAAGGTGCAAAGCCTCACATATATCCGCGGCGGTACATGGCCGCCGTTTAAGCATCCGCAATATATCTTTTTCAGTAGCGCTGTCGGCCGGCTTGCCGGAATCGGCGTTTTTTGTTTTTGAAGAGAAAGTCGCGATGATTTCCACCGGGACCGCCAAGCCGTCAGTCAGTTGAGCCGCGATTTTCTTCATCTTCGCGAGAGACAAGGGCTCGGCAAAAATTTCCAGCGGTGGTCGGTCTACCGTGTTCAACTGTATTCTACCCGGCATAATTTTTTCAATGGCATCTTGCAGGGCGGCAATATCTTCCGGCTTGTCATTGATGCCGTCGGCAAGCAGGACCTCAAGCCAGAATTGTCCGTTAAACTCAGAGCTGAATTGCCGCAGTCCTTCTATAATCCCGGCAGGGTCGGAACAGCATGCCGCCGGCCGGTTAATTTTTCTGAAGCCGGCCGGTCTGGCCGCGTCCAGAGAGGGGATGACGATGTCGGCTGCCTGTAGATCATCCCTCACTTCCCGCATATGAAACAGGGAGCCGTTTGTTAGAATTGCCACCGGTTTTGTGGTTCGCTTTTTCAGGCGTCTGATTATCCTGCCGATGCCGGTATGCAGGGTGGGCTCGCCTGTCGCCGTAATAGTAAAGACATCCGGCGCTGCGGCGGCAGTATCTTGTGCCAGCAGTTCATCTATCTCGGTAAGGATGGCTTCGGTTGGGATGTATTCCGCTCTCTCGCATGTCATTCGTGAGGTGGCGCCGACTTCACAGTATATGCAATTAAAGTTGCAAATTTTATAGGGCAGGAGGTCGATTCCCAGTGATAGTCCCAAGCGGCGGGAGTTGACCGGACCGAATAAGTATTTCATATATAGCGCAACTTTGTGAGTTTGTATAATATTTTGCGTTCAGCAAGGCACGTTTAAGACTTTTGCCTTGACACTTTCGGACCGTATTGCGTAGATTCCAGAGTTGCCGGACTTTGCGCCGCACCCTGTAATCAGTTACCATTT
>CAYWUR010000215.1:0-4001 GCA_964460745.1 uncultured Desulfobulbia bacterium
GCAGCGTATGCATGGCGATCAAGCCGGTTAAAACCTTGAGGGTGCTGGCCGGCTGGCCGGGAAGGTTGGGGGCGTTGGCATAAATTGTTTCCCCGGTTCGGGCATCCATGACGATAGCACTTCGGGCGGTGAGTATTCTTTGAAGGGACCGGGAGGACAGCACATGCCGCCGGCTGGATCTGGAACCGGTTCGGACTGTTTTTCTTGAACCGACGTGCTTGCGGCGTTTAACAGCAGCTTTGTAAGATTTATTGCTGGTTTTTCTACTCGACGGCGCGTGCTTGCAGGAAGCGCTTATTATCTGGATTCCGGTGGAATGTTGTCCTTTTTGGGCAAGAACGGTTTTAGCGGGGGTAAGCAGTAACAGCAGCAGAAGAGAGATAATCAGATGGCGGCTGGAAATATTCATGGAATAATTGCCTCCTCCAAATCTTGGGACCACTTATGAAACAAGGTAGCCGCGCCTCTTGGACGTCTGTACCCCGTCATCAGCTACGACGCGGCTATACCATCAGTGACGGGCGAAATGTCTCATACGGCTGTCGATTCAAGATCGCCAAGTTTTAAGGCCCATCTAAATAAAAAGGCTGTAAAAGTCAAGTGAATTTTAAATATTATTAGAATGTTATTGTTTTTTTGTTATTAAAAAACATTGTTTTTGCGATTCGTAGTTGATGTCGAATATCCTGCAAAAAGTGTGCTTGTTGCTTTTTGTTGGTTGTTTCAGCGCGTTATGTCACAACGGCTGCGCGAGGCAGGGTGAAGGTCTATCCGCTTGTCCCCCTGTTGATGTGTTTACCGCGACCGGATTTATTGGCCCGGTACCCATCAGGAGAAGATGACCAGATACCTGCAAAAGCTGGAAGGTCTGATTCAGGGTCAGGCTTTTTAACGAGATGGCGGATCGGGGATGGGCGTTTACTGTTGCAGCATTATGGCTTTGGCCGGAATCAAACCGGTAGCGGCGGCTGAGACGATATTGCCGGCAACGCCGGGGCCGTCGCCGGCCACGAAGAGGCCCTTTATCCTGGTTTGCAGATCATTGTCCGTTTCCACCTGAGTTGCGAAGAATTTAATCTCCGGTGCATAGAGCAGGGTTTCTTCGTTGGCAACGCCGGGAACAACGAGATTGAGTTTTTCAAGCCCTTCCTGCAGATTTTCCATGATTCGGCTGGGCAGGGCCATGGCGATATCCCCGCAGATTACATTCTTGAGGGTCGGTTCGATATAGCCCTTTTTTATTCTGTTCCAGGTGCTGCGGCGGCCGCGTTTCAGATCGCCGAATCGTTGCAGAATCGGTTTGCCGCCGCCGATGAGAGTGGCCAGTCTGCCGATGGCTTCGCCGTAGGCTTGGTTGTCGGAAACCGGCTCGGTGAGGACGACCTTGGAGAGAAAGGCGAAGTTGCTGTTTTCCGATTTCCTGTCCCGATAGGCGTGGCCGTTAACGCAGATGAAGTCCTGATAATTTTCCAGGGACACGAAGCCTTCCCTGTTGGTGCAGAAGGTTCTGGTCTGATCGTCGTATTTTGTTGTCTGGATGAAAAAGGTGGGATCATAGATAATATCTGTTATGTCCTGCATTATGTCCTTGTGTACTTCGACCCGGACGCCGACTTCGATGCCGCGCTGGCTCAGGTGCAAATCATGCTTCGCGGCCAGATCGCCCACCCAGTCGGCGCCGATGCGGCCCGGCGCCAGAATGATTCTGCGGGCGCGGTATTCGGCCTTGTCGGTAAGCAGTCCCGTCACCTGGTTGTTTTTGACAATGATGTCGCGGGCCTCTTCCCTGGTATGAAGAATGACGCCGTGCGCCAGGATGTGGTCGGTCATGGCGGCTATGTGTCGGGGCAGGCGATCGCTGCCGAGGTGCCGTTGCTTGATGATCAAAAGATCAATGCCGACCTTTTTGGCATTCTGGCGCAGTCGCCGGGCTGCCTTCATATCGGAGGGAAAGACCGGGCCGGTCATGCCGAATTTGTTAAAGACAGCCTCGGTCTCGTTGATGAGTTGTTTTGCCGCCGCCCGGCTCATGAACTGGGTCAGGTCCGTTTTGCCGAGTTTGTGGATATAATTAAGCTTGCCGTCGGAAAAAAGGCCGGCGCCGCCGACGCCGGAGAGGATATGGCACGGTCTGCATTTTACGCAGCCCATATCCTTTTTGATAGGGCAGAGACGCTCTCTACTGTCTTTGCCTTTTTCGACAATGAGGACGCGCAGGTTCGAATGTTCCGTCAGGAAATACGCCGCAAACAGGCCGGCCGGGCCGGCGCCGACAATTATGACATCATAGTTTTTTTGCTCAGTCACTCTTCAGTCACTTTATGGTTCTCTGTAGGACATGTTCGTCATTGTTCGCGGCGACTTTTTGCCACCCGTGGTCTTCTGTGTCGATTTTGCTTGCAAAGCTATATACCACAATGTAGTATAGAAAAATGTTGTTGACGACTTTGTCGGCATGATGGCTGTCGGAAAAAAACGACCGAATGGTGTGGTATTAAATTACCATTTGGTAAAATAAGCAAGTATTTACTTCTTGACCAATGTGGTGATTTATTTTAAGTCGTACTCATGCTTAGCATATTATTTATCGTAAAAAAGCCTATGGCGCTCCGCCTTGTGAAAGACCGGGAAGCATTCGCCGACATCCCACCGGTCTTATATGAAATTTACAGGAAGTAATTTAATTGCATGAGATGGCCTTGTTGTTGATGATCACTGTTTCGCCGGGTTGATTTTTAAGTTTTTTCGGGGCATGTTGGTTAACGGTTGGATGGTGTTTAATATTTAGGGGTTGGGAGGAGGTGATTGGCGCCGCCTGATTTTATTGGATGAGCTGTTTAATTATCTTCTAAATTAGCAACAGGTTAAATCTTCCGGGAGTGAGAAAAATGAGAAAAAAGATTTGTGTATCGATGATGTTGGCGGGGTTCTTTGCTTGTTTTTATTTGTTGGCCGGCGGCGCGGCGGTAAGCCAGGCGGCGCCCCAGGTTGTTGCTGCGAAGAAGGCCCTGACCTTTAACGGCATTGCCTATATCGCCGGGCATGGCGGTCATCTGGCGATTATCGATCTGCGGACCATGGAGCCGCCGATGGATGCGGACACCGACCGCATAGTCCTTACCGAAGCCGGTTCGGAAATGGAAGGGAAGATTGCCGGCATGGATTTTGAGGAGGTCAAGCAGCGAGGCGGCAGTCATGGCCAGGCCTTAATCAAGGAGAAGGGCCATAAGGTCCTTGTCGCCGGCACGCTGAATGGCAGCGTGTACAAAATTGATCTGACAACAGGTAAAAAAGAGGGGCCCATAAAAGTAGGTGACAAGTTTTGCGGCGCTATTACCGGGCCGGACGGAAAAATTTATTTTGAAGACATGGCGAACGGCAATGTTTACATCTGGGATTCCCATTCGCTGAAAACCGTTGATAAAATGCCGGCCGGCAAGGCGGTATGCGGTATCCAGTGGACCAGGAACGGCAAAAAAGCATATATTACGGATATGCCTACCGGCATTGTTTTTGTATATGACTGGACAACCAAGAAGGAAATTAAACAGATTAAAAGTCCGGAGATGACATTCATCCATCAGGCCCGCATGACCAGGGACGGCAAGCAGTTGTGGGTCAGCGCTCCCAATGAGTTCGATCCCGGCTTGAAGCCCGGCACCCATAAGAGCCAGATAATTATTATCGACACCGATAAGGACGAGATCATTAAACGTATCGTCCTGCCGGATAATGTCAGGACGCACGACTTCGCGTTTTCACCGGACGGCAAATACGTCCTGCTGGCCTCTCGTTCATATGGCGACGACAGTACGCTGAACGTCATGAGCATGAAAGATTACAGTCTCGTGACCAAGGTGTCGGCCTGCTATGCCTGCCATAAGGCAAACGACGTCGAGGTTACGATTGACGCCGGTTCTCCGCTGCTCTGCGGCATTGAAGTCGACTGGAATCCTGACAAAAAGTAATTCGAGATCGTCTGCGCTCCATTTATCTGGCGC
>CAYWUR010000216.1:0-3944 GCA_964460745.1 uncultured Desulfobulbia bacterium
TCGATAAGATTATTTTTCATTTCAGCTCATTACCGTGGCCCGACCCCTTTGGCCGCCCTTTGGCCGGCACCTTCGGCCGGGCAACTATTGTAAAAAATACTGAAATTCATACCCATGTGATGGGCGATATTGCCGGTCTCAAAAGCCCGCCGGCTCGGCCGCCTCTGACATGAATAATAAGTAATAGGCGAGAATCGTTCCAAAAGCAAGATTTTTTGTTTATTGCCAGGTAAAAACTGGTAGTTTGGTAAAAAATCGTAACAGTTCAGCAGGGGAGACATATCTCCGCAAAACCTCTGCCTGTAAAAGTTTACCGGTGGTCCCAGATGGGCGTGATCTGGTTCTGCAATTATACTCCCTGTATATTGCAGGGCCAGAGCGCGTTCGCCCTGAAAGAAGTACCCTTGGGGTGCATATGGGGCTGCCGGTGAACTTTTACAAAATCAGCTTAGTTTTTTGACCAGCGCTGGTAGTCGTTCGAAATAGCGGCCTACATCGGCGGGCCGGTGGGCGTCGGAGCCGGGCAGCAGGGTGATGGCCCGTCGGGCGGCCTCTTTGAGGAAGGGCAGGGCGGGGTATGGTTCATTTCTGATGTCATAACCCGAGGTGTTTATCTCGATTGCCATATTTTTTTTCGCCACAACATCCAGAAGCTCGCCGATCAGGGCCAGATGTTCGGTGGTGAAACGGATGCGGGGATGATGGCGGAGTACGGCGTCAAAGTGGCAGAGAACATGGCCGGGCAGCAGTTCCACGGCCTGCCGCAAGGTTTTGAGATAGGAACTGACCACGTTGTCGACGCCCAGACGGTCGAGGGCGTCAATATTCGACTGTCTTCTGCTGACCATATTGAAGTGGCGGCCGTCGGCCTTCATGTAATGATAGGAGATGCCGATCCGGTCCCATTGATAGCGGCTGAGTTCAGCCGTGATCTCGGCTACGCAGTCCGGGTTATAGCCGACCTCCACCCCCAGGCCTATTTTAACGATGCCCTGGTATTTTTTACGCAGCTCCCGGCCCGTATGAAAATAGGCGTCAAAATCCTCGGCAGTCAGCCAGGTCGATTCAGGATAGTTGATGCCGGCTTCCAGATGCTCAAGAAAAATGATACCGGCCAGTCCCTTTTTGATCGCCGCCTGGACGTAATCCTCAAGCGTCCCCACGGCATGATGGCATAAGTAGGTATGTACGTGTCCGTCAACAGTGATGTCAATCATGTTAATGATTTGTATCAGGCATGGCCGTGCGGGAAAAAATGCACGACGCCGTCAATCTCGGAGGTGTCACAGAATTTGCCCCTTCCCAGATCAAAGTCGAGCATCGGCTCGATATCGACCATTTGAATGGTCATGGTCTGGCCGTCCGGCAGGTGGTAAATCAGGGTGTGGACTTTTGAGGTGTCGATAGTGTCTGATAAGAAGTTCATATTGTCTTGTTGTAACTGTTTAGATGTGCCTCAACTGAATAGTTCTATTTTACCTTAAAACAAAAGGGCTGCAAATATATAATCTGCATGCCTGCCGGCAAACGTCATGTTTTGAGTCGGTCATCGCCGGGGAGATGATATATACTATTTTTGTGACAGTTCAGCAAGGGGGAGATACCTCCGCAAAACCTCTGCCTGTAAAAGTTTGCCGGTGGTCCCATATGGGCGTGAACTTGTACCTGTTTTTAAATAGATTTGACAATATAGGGAGTTGATGATTAACTTACATGTTTTCGCATTGGATTCAGGGACCGCCGATCGCGGCCGGTTGTGGAGTTTTTACGGATATAATATTAAAGTCTGCAAGGATTAGATATGAGCAAAGAAAAAACACTTTTCGGCAAGGATAAAAATCCCAGCAATATATTGCCCACTAAATATACGCTGGACAGCAAGATAAAGTTCAGATGTCACCCCGGCGTTTCCTGTTTTACCGAATGCTGCGGTAACATTACCATAATTCTGACCCCGTATGATATTTTGCGCCTCCGGCAGCGGCTGGATATGGCGGCGCACGATTTTTTGAATCAGTACACCCTGCCGACGTATCTGGAAAAGACCGATATGCCGGGCGTCCACATTAAACTGGGCGAAGACGGCCGTTGCCCCTTTGTAACCGAGGCCGGCTGCACGGTTTACACCGACCGGCCTTCGGCCTGCCGCTATTATCCGGTAGGGATGGCGAATTTTCATGAAGGGGCGCAGGAGAATCAAAGCGCCGAGCAGTTTTTCTTCGTGATCAAGGAGCCGCACTGTAAAGGTTTTGACGAAGATAAGGAGTGGACTATTCGCGAGTGGCGGGACGATCAGGGGGTCGATGTCCGCGACAAGATGAATCGCGGCTGGATGGAGCTGGTAATGCGGCGCAAGTCCTTCGGCATGCAGGCCACCTTGAGCGAACCGGCTAAACGGATGTTTTTCATGGCCAGCACGGATTTGGATCAGTTTCGCTCCTTTATCTTCAACAGTTCCTTTCTTGAGACGTATAACGTAGACCCTGAAACAATTGAGCGAATCAAGGTGGATGATGTCGAACTTTTAAAGTTTTCCTATCTCTATCTGGCGTCCGCACTCTTCGGTACCCAGAATGTTCCGGTTAAACCGGAAAAGATCAAGGCCAAATTCGAGGCGATTAAGAAGGATGAATCAAAGTCGTCCAAGGCAATTGAAGAGGAAGCGGAAAGGGAATACCGTGAGTTGGTGGAGGAGCGTGAGCGGTTGAAGGAAAGGCAGGCTGGTTCGTAATAGTTACATCTTTTATTAAAAATAAAAAAGGGGCGGCAGGTTTTCCTGCCGCCCCTTTTTTTTCGTTATTTACTCGGTTCCAGAGCCTTGAAGCGTCCTTCCAGGAACTTCCAGGACTTGTTTACATCGTCCTGAACCTGTCGCATCAATTCATCGGCCATGGCCGGATTGGTGATCTTGAGCGCCCGATAGCGGTTCTCGCCCATAGCGTATTCCTCAAACGGCATGGCCGGCGCTTTGCTGTCGATGTGAAGCGGATTTTTGCCTTCCGCCTCCAGGGTGGGATTGTAACGATACAGCGGCCAATGACCGCAGGTCACCGCCTTTCTCTGCTGTTCCACCAGAGCGGTTGACATATTGATGCCGTGGTTGATGCAGTTGGCATAGGCGATGATCAGCGACGGTCCGTCATAGGCCTCGGCCTCGTTCATGGCCTTGACTACCTGGCCGGGGTTGGCGCCCATGGCCACCTTGGCGACATAGATATTGCCATAGGTTGAAAAGATCATGCCGATATCTTTTTTCGGCATTCTCTTGCCGCCCGCGGCGAATTGGGCGGTAGCGGCCCGCGGCGTGGATTTGGACATCTGGCCGCCGGTGTTGGAGTATACCTCGGTATCCAGAATCAGGACATTGACGTTTTCCCCGGAGGCCAGGACATGGTCGAGGCCGCCGTAACCGATATCGTAGGCCCAGCCGTCACCGCCGATGATCCAGACCGATTTCTTGACGAGATAGTCGGCGACGTGCAGCAGGCGTTTGGCAATAACCGATTCGCTCTCGGAGACTTTTCCCTTGAGTTTGGCGACCTCTACTCTTTGCGTCTCTATTTCATCCCGGGTTTCCTGGGAGGCCTTGAGTATTTTATTGGCCATGGCCTTGGGGACTATGCCGTTTTTGGCCGCCTCGGTCAGCAGTTCAACGGCCTGTGACGACAGCTTGTTGACGGTCATGCGCATGCCGAGGCCGAATTCCGCGTTATCCTCAAACAGGGAGTTGGACCAGGCCGGACCGCGGCCGTCAGCTCGTTTGGCATACGGGGTTGTGGGCAGGTTGCCGCCATAGATCGATGAGCAGCCGGTGGCGTTGGCGACCAGCATCCGATCGCCGAACAGCTGGGTAACCAGCCTGCCGTACGGGGGCGCGCCGGCGGCGGCCCAGGCAGCGGCGGACGCGCACAGCGGGCCCGGGGACCTGCACCCCCTGGCCGCCG
>CAYWUR010000217.1:0-3923 GCA_964460745.1 uncultured Desulfobulbia bacterium
TGGTAATCTTGATGCCGCCCGCGCATGATCCCGGCGCGCCGCCGATGAACATCAGGATGAGCATGATGAGGAGGGCGACGTTGGTCATATGGCCGATGTCAAGGGTATTAAAGCCGGCGGTCCGACAGGTGACGGATTGAAATAATGCCGTCAGCAGAGAATCGGAGAGGGGCGGCGTCTTGCTAAAGCCGATATATTCGGCAATATAAATGCCCGCCCAGCCGAAGACCACCATAAACAGGGATGTCTTAATGACGACAGCGGTATACCAGCTTAACCGGCATTTACCGCGAATGGTTGAGATGCGTAATTTTTTTGGTATGTATGATTGCAGTTCGATAATAACGGAAAAGCCAAGGCCGCCCAAGGTGATCAGGGTCATAATAACCATGTTGATTCCCCAGTGGCCCCGCCAGGCGGTCAGATTGTCGCTCTGTAGCGCGAAGCCGGCATTGCAGAAGGCGGAAATGGCATGAAAGAGAGCGGAAAAAGGGGGGAAGCCGGCCGGGTCCAGTGTGAAAATAGAAATGGCGCCCACGGTTTCAAGAAAAAATGTCCAGAATATCAAAAGGGTTAGAAATTTTCCCAGATGAAAATTCTGGTCATGCAGGATTGACTGGCCGATCGCGATACGATCCGTCAAGGATACCCGGCGTCGCCACAGATAAAATGAGAGGCTGGAAAAAGTCATGATTCCCAGCCCGCCTACCTGAATTAGAATGAGGATAACGCTTTGTCCGAAACGGCTGAACTGCGTGCCCGTGTCAACCACGGTCAAACCAGTGACACAGACCGCCGAGGCGGCGGTGAACAGAGCATCAGTCCAGGAGAGCAAACCAGAGGCCAGGCTGCTTGGGTTGTGCAGAAAAACCGTGCCGATGCCGATGACCAGGGCAAAAAAGATAACCGGCAGGGAGATAGGCGGGAAAAATTTTTTGATAGTCAAAATAATAGGCCAAAAGTAATTTAGTTACTGGGCAGGAACAAGGGGTGGCAGGCTTGTACCCCGTGATCTGTTACCCTCGTAATTTGTTGCCTTTGCTGAATAGTTACCTATCACCATGGATGCAGGATAAAATAGAAGTACGGCAGTTGCAAGATAAACGGTTATCGATTCGTAAAAGTTCACAAACATCTTACCTGGCGTCGGCCTGTTTGTATACCGATGTATAGCTTACAGACCGATGCCGCGCCTCTTCGGTGCCCCGTAATATTATACAGGATGATAGATGCCGCGGTTTGTCCAGTGATTATTATGAGTTATCGCCAATCAAAGATGTGGTTGACAATTACCGGTTTCGTACTATATATTCCTAATTCTTTTGCGAAATTTCTTGCAGGGTGGTATTAAGAGATTGTTGTTTTAATCAATATTGACGGACTTTTTATTGGTCCCTCAATATTCGTACGGAAAACAGGAAGTTGATGGGGATTCCCGTGGCGGTATCAATTGTTTGTATGACTATATGGCATCTTGTTGTTGACAGGAATATTTTTATATAACCAACTACGTAACAAAGGAACGAAGTTATGAAGATGACAGGCGCGCAGGCTATGATGAAATGCCTGAAGGAACTGGGGATTGAGGTAATATTCGGTTTCCCCGGCGGGGCAGTGATCGATTTGTATGATGAACTTAT
This sequence comes from uncultured Desulfobulbia bacterium, assembly GCA_964460745.1. Taxonomy (GTDB): domain Bacteria; phylum Desulfobacterota; class Desulfobulbia; order Desulfobulbales; family BM004; genus CAYWUR01. Next base: position 1,641 of record CAYWUR010000217.1, read on the forward strand.
GCACGACGAACATATCACCCATGTTCTGGTACGGCACGAGCAGGCGGCTGTTCATGCCGCGGATGCCTATGCCAGGGTGAAGGGCAACGTCGGTGTTGCTCTGGTGACATCCGGCCCGGGCGCCACCAACACGGTGACCGGTATTGCCTCCGCCTATATGGACTCAATTCCGATTGTTGTTTTTACGGGTCAGGTCCCGACACCTCTTATCGGTAATGATGCCTTTCAGGAGGTTGATATCGTCGGGATTACCAGGCCATGCACGAAGCATAATTATCTGGTGAAGGATGCCGATCAACTGGTGCATACTATTCGCGAGGCCTTCCATATTGCCCGTACCGGTCGTCCTGGCCCGGTTCTTATTGATTTGCCCAAGGACGTGATAACCGCCAAGATTAGTTATCCTGAGCAGGAAGAGATTAAGATCCGCAGTTATCAGCCGACCTATCAGCCTCATCAGCGGCAGGTAGAGAGGGCCTGCCGGGCCATTATGCGGGCGCGGAAGCCGGTTATTTATGCCGGCGGCGGCGTGATTGCCGCTGATGCCGATAAGGAGTTGACCGAGCTTGCCGGCAAATTAAATATTCCGGTAACCATGACCCTTATGGGGCTTGGCGGTTTCCCCGGCACCAATCCCCTTTCCCTGGGCATGTTGGGTATGCATGGTACGTATTATGCCAACATGGCGGTGGCAAATTGTGACCTGCTGCTTGCGATCGGCGCCAGGTTTGATGACCGGGTTACCGGCAGAATCGATGCCTTTGCTCCTCATGCCAAGATTATCCATGTGGATATTGACCCGACCTCCATCAGCAAGAACGTCAGTGTGGACATTCCTATCGTGGCGGATTGCCGGAACGCTCTGCGGGCATTGAACCGCTGGTTTGAGAAGAATCCGGACTGCGACCGGGAAGCCGAGGCGGCAAAACATGAACCCTGGCTCGCCCGGATCAGGGAATGGCGGGAGGAGCACCCTCTCGGATATGTAGAGGAAGGAGAGATAATCAAGCCGCAGTATGTTGTAAAGAAATTGCACGAACTTACGAAAGGCGATGCGATTATAACCACCGAGGTGGGGCAGAATCAGATGTGGGCCGCGCAGTTTTATCATTTTAATCATCCCAGGACGTTCATGACCTCCGGCGGTTTAGGAGTAATGGGGTATGGCTTCCCTGCCGCCATCGGCGCGCAGATGGCGGCGCCGGATCGTACTGTCATTGATATTGCCGGCGACGGCAGTATTCAAATGAATATCCAGGAACTGGCAACGGCCAGACAGTACAAATGTCCCGTCAAAATTGCCATTTTGAACAATACGCATCTCGGCATGGTAAGGCAATGGCAGGAGCTTTTTTACGGAAAACGATACTCGGCCACTGTCCTTGATACCGCGCCGGACTTCGTTGCTCTGGCCCAGGCTTATGGCGCCGTGGGGTTGCGGGCCACTAAAACCAGTGAAGTAGAGCCGGTTATCAAGGAGGCGCTGGCCACGGATAACATTGTGGTAATGGATTTTGCCATAGCCAAGGAGGAGGGTGTTTTTCCCATGGTCCCTGCCGGCAAGGCTACAACCGAAATGTTGCTGGTTTAGGAGCCTGTCGAGCTTCTTTATTTACCTTCTCATGGAAGCGTAGACTCCAAATTTGAAAAATCAGCCTACATTCTTGTGGTTTTTCGTTAGAGTAAAAACGTCAGGGATGACTTTTTGCGAATGCATAAAGATTTGAAAAAGGTAACCATTATGAAGCATACATTGTCTGTTTTATTAGAGAACAAACCGGGTGTCCTTTCACGGGTTACCGGTCTGTTCAGCGGTAGGGGCTTCAACATTGAAAGTCTGTGCGTGGCGGAGACTCTGGATGCGGGTGTTTCCTGCCTGACTCTGGTGACTTCCGGTGATGAAAATATTGTGGAGCAGATTACCAAACAGCTCCACAAGCTTATTGATGTTATTAAGGTAACCGACGTCAGCGAAACCGATGATGTCGAGCGGGAGATGGCGCTTGTCCGGGTGAAGGCCGACGGCAACACCAGGGCCGAAGTTTTGCGGGTTATTGATATTTTCCGGGGTAAGGTCGTTGATGTCAGTCCCAAAACTTATACCGTGGAAATTACCGGCAACGCCAGCAAGATCAAGGCGGTCCTTGAAATTTTAAAACCAATCGGCATTCAGGAGGTCGTTAGAACCGGCATGATTGCCATGGCGCGGGCCAAAAAAGGTCATTAAATGGTAAGCTCTCACAGGCACCGAATCTGCTTTGTCATCGGCCTGTCCGCATACCT
>CAYWUR010000218.1:0-3909 GCA_964460745.1 uncultured Desulfobulbia bacterium
GTAATAAATCTTGTTAATCAATTTTGATGTATTCGTAAAAAGTCCAGACAATATTGTAACTATTCAGCAAAGGCAACAAATTATCCTAAACTCGTAACCGTAACTGTTCAGATGTGCCCCAGGTTCGTTCGTTTCGACCTCCGATGCGTACTCCCTGTACGTGAGGAGGGCGAAACGGACGGAAATGGGGTGCATCTGAACAGTTACACAATATTTTGCGTAACAGTTCAGCAAGGGAGACGTATCTCCACAACATGCAACACGTGCCTGGGGACAGATTTAAGCACGTGCCTGGGGACAGATTTTAAATCTGTCCCCCGGAAGAGGAAGTGCTTGAAGTGCGTCCCTTGAAGTGAAATTTACCAGCTTTTCCATTAATTTGCTGTTAGTATAACCTGAATCAAGCGATTTTGTGATGAATATATACCAAATATAGGAGTGAAGAATACGATGAAGGTACGTAAGGCGGTCATTCCCGTTGCCGGTCTGGGAACTCGTTTTCTGCCGGCCACTAAGGCTATCCCCAAGGAGATGTTGACAATAGTCGATAGGCCTACCATCCAGTATATCGTGGAGGAGGTGGTTGCCTCCGGTATTAAAGAGGTGATCCTGGTTACCAGTGAGGGTAAATCAGCAATCGAAAATCATTTCGACTATAATTTTGAACTGGATACCATTCTCAAAGAGAAAAACAAAAATGAACTCTGCGCCGAACTTGGCAAAATTTCAAATCTTATAGATGTCGTTTCGGTACGGCAGAAGAAACCGCTCGGCCTGGGCCATGCAATTCTGACTACTCGGAATGTTGTGGGTAATGAACCTTTTGTCGTGCTGCTCGGCGATGATCTGGTTTTGAGCGATCAACCCTGCTGCCGGCAGATGCTTAAACTCTTTAACGAGGTCCAGGAATCTATTGTGGCCATTCAACGGGTGCCGTTAGATCAGACCTGTCAGTATGGTATTGTTGAAGGGGTAGCGAAAAAAGAGCGGGTTTTCAAAGTGGAGCGTATGGTGGAGAAACCGCCGCCCGGCACCACGGACTCAGACATGGCTATTATCGGCCGTTATATCCTGCTGCCGGATATCTTTGATATACTTGCACGGACTACACCTGGCCATGGTGGCGAGATTCAGCTTACCGATGCCTTGCTGGCTCTTTCAAAAAAACGCACCATGTATGCCTACGAGTTTGAGGGCACCCGTTTTGACGCCGGCGACAAACTCGGTTATCTAAAGGCTATCGTTGCTTTCGGTATGCGCCACCCCGTCCTTGCTGAAAAATTCAAGGAGCATATCAAGGAAGTGGCCGGCACCCTGTAAGCAGCTACCTAATAAGAATTGTAAACGGTTTGGGATTTTGACTAACGCTGGGCCGATATATCTGGAAGTGGCGGTTGCCGTCCCTCTTGATCATACCTTGATATATAGTATAGCCGTGGATAAAGCGGTCGGCCTGACGCCGGGTGTGCGCCTGTTGGTGCCGCTTGCCGGTCGTTTCGTGACCGGTTATCTGTTGGCCTTATGCGGCGAATTGCCGCCCGAAGCTGCATCGGTCCGGACAATAAAACCAGTGGCCGATGTTCTCGACGCTTTTCCTCTCTTTCCTGAAAATCTTATCCCTGTTTTTCGGTGGGTCGCCCAATATTATCAACATCCCATTGGCGAGGTCATCAGAATGGCATTGCCGGCCGGCCTTACCGTTAAAAGCGGTCGGCGGATAATTCTCAGCAAGGCCGGTCGACCGCCTCTTGCCGAGATACTGGCGTCGGAGACGGGCAAGGCCTTTCCCTGGCTACAGGTTTTGCTTGAGAAGAATATGCTGACAGCGGCCGCGACCAGTCGGGTCTGGCGTTCGCAAAAAGGACGACGTCTTCTTGAGCAGTGGCGGCAGAATGGTTGGCTGACCATAAAAGAGGAACTTTCCGCCGCCACCGTAAAAGCGAGGACGGAGATTTGTGTTGCGGCGAGTCATTTAGATTGCGTAGATGAGTTTTGTGACGAATTGAAACCATCCGAACAAAAAACCTTGCGGCTTCTTTCTCGGCTTTCTATAGCCGGCGGCGGCTCTTCTATCCCGCGCAAAGATCTGATAAAAGCGTATGCCGGAGCACGCAAGGCCCTGAAAAATCTTGAGAAAAAAAGACTGATTTTTTTTGAGGAACGGCAGGTATATCGGGATCCTTTTGGTGAACGCCCGCCTTTTTTCGCGCAACCGGAAAGGTTGACAGCGGAACAAGAAGATGCCGTAAAACAGGTGAATCCTGCCATCAGCCGAAAAAAATTTTCAACTTTTTTACTGCACGGCGTCACCGGCAGCGGTAAGACCGAAGTATATCTGCGGGCGGCGGCCACCACCCTGGAACAATCAAGAAGCGTTCTGGTTTTAGTGCCGGAAATTGCTCTGGCAACGCAACTGGAGGGCCATTTCGTCTCACGATTCGGCGATCGTGTCGCATTGCTGCACAGTGGTTTGTCCGCCGGCGAACATTATGATCAGTGGATGAGAATCATGACCGGTGAGGCCTCTATTGTTATAGGCGCCCGATCCGCGGTTTTTGCGCCGTTGCGGGATCCTGGTCTTATCGTGGTGGACGAGGAACATGAAGGGGCCTATAAACAGGAGGAGGGCTTGCGTTACCAGGCCAGGGATCTGGCTATTCTGCGGGCCAGCCGGCAGAATGCCACGGTTATCCTCGGTTCCGCAACGCCGTCGGTCACCAGCTATTTTCACGCGATAAACGGCAAGTATCAGCTCCTGACCATCGGCAGACGGATCAATGAACGGCCACTGCCCACGGTGAGTGTTGTGGATTTGCGAAAAAATAAAAACGCCGACGGAGCACCGGTATTGTTCTCCAACGAGTTGCTTGCCGCCCTTAATGAGAATCTGGACAGGGGCGAACAGAGCCTGATTTTTTTGAACCGTCGCGGTTATGCTGATTTTATGCTTTGCCGGGATTGCGGGCAGACCGTTCAATGCCGGAATTGTCAAATATCACTCACGCTGCATAAAGACCGGGGCGCCCTGTTGTGCCATTACTGCGGTTATACCCTCAGCAGCGCCGTCTTGTGTCCGCATTGCCGGTCTTCAAACATCGGCGCCATTGGCTTTGGAACGGAACGGCTTGAGGCGGAACTCGGCGAGTTATTGCCGCAGGCCAGGATCGCACGCCTTGATCGGGATACATGTGTAAAAAGGAAACATTATCTTGCCGTCCTCAATAAAGTACGGCAGCGCCGGGTCGATATACTGCTGGGAACGCAGATGATTACAAAAGGTCATCATTTCCCGCATATGACTCTGGTGGGAATAGTATGGGCCGATGCCGGGTTGGGTTTACCGGATTTTCGTGCCGGCGAGCGGACCTTTCAGCTTATTGCGCAGGTGGCGGGTCGGGCCGGGCGGGAGACTCTGCCGGGGCGAGTAATTATCCAAACCTATCATCCGGATCATTATTGTATAGATCTGGCAAGAACACATGATTATAAGAATTTATTCGAGAAAGAAATACAGAGCAGAAGAGAGGTTGCCTTTCCTCCCTTTTCCAGGTTGATAAACATACGGCTGGAAGGCGAAGACCCTGATAAAGTACGGAACCTGGCTCATGGTATGACAACACTGGCCGGCAAGTTGTGCCGCACCCGCCGCACAGTCGATGTCCTCGGCCCCGCGCCTGCTCCTCTGGCCAAATTACGGGGCAGGTATCGTTGGCAGTTTCTGCTGAAAGGGCCTGATGTTGAAACTCTCCATGCCTTTTGTAATCGTCTTTTATCCAAGGCCCGGCAGACTGGTATAAAGGCGGTCAGGATCTCGGTTGATGTCGATCCCGAGCATATGATGTGACGTAAGTGGCCACAGGGCACGAATCTGGCCGCGATCAGGGCGCTCAATATACCTGAGTATAATTG
>CAYWUR010000219.1:0-3888 GCA_964460745.1 uncultured Desulfobulbia bacterium
CTCTGGCCGCTCTTTTTTTGCTCGCCCTGTATACGGGTCTGTATACCGCCGTCTTTGCCGGCGGCATCAGCTGGTATTTTCGGCAAAACCGTGCCCGCGACCGTGAATATCAGGTAATATTTGTCGCGCCCTTTCTCTGGGTGGGACTGGACTTTATCAGGGGGCATGTCCTTTCCGGTTTTCCGTGGCAGGATCTGGCTTATTCCCTGTACCGTTTTCCTTTATTATTCCAGACCGCCGATCTTTTGGGCCATTACGGTATTACTTTTCTCATCGTACTCACAAACAGCCTGATTTTTTATGGTCTGGGCTGTCTGCCTGCCGGAGCCGGCGATAGAGGCGAATTACGCGGAAAGGGCCGCCGGCGCCGAGCCGTGCTGTATGGCATTTTGCCGGCTTGTTTTATTCTCCTGGCGGCTATGGCCTACAATCTGGTGCTTTACCGCCGGACGCTGCGGGAGATTGAGAACAGCGTCAAGATCAAGGTCGCGATAATTCAGGGAAATATCGCTCAGGATCAGAAATGGGAACCGCGTATGCAGAAAAAAACGCTGGATATGTATACGAAGCTCTCGGAACAGGCCCTGGCTCGGGAAAAAAGCTCACTGCTGGTGTGGCCGGAAACGGCGCTGCCTTTTTTCCCGGAGAACAATCCGTTGTTTGCCTTTCTTCTTGACGGGCTGGTTAAAAAAGACAAAGCATGGCTGCTCACCGGGGCGCCTTATTATGAGCGCCGCGAGGTTTCAGACTCGATCGGCGTCCGGGAGGCGGATTTATATTATAACAGCGCTATGCTGCTCTCGCCGGCCGGCGTCATGGCGGGAATATATAACAAGCAACATCTGGTGCCGTTTGGTGAATATATGCCTTTCCGGCGATATTTGCCCCTGCCCGGCGCCCTGGTGGAAACCGTCGGTGATTTGACGCGCGGCGGGAAAGCCGCGCCGCTCTCTTGTCAGACCGCCAGGATTGGGGTATTAATCTGTTTTGAAAGCATATTTCCGGAGCTTGCCAGGGAATGGATTGACAAGGGCGCCAATATGCTTGTCAATCTCAGCAATGACGCCTGGTACGGCAGATCAAGCGCCCCGTGGCAGAGTCTGTCCATGGCGGTATTCCGGGCAGTTGAAACGCGGCGTAGTCTGGTGCGCTCAGCCAATACGGGGATAAGCGCTTTTGTGGACCCGGCCGGCAGATTAGCCGGTGTTTCGCCGCTTTTTGAACCCTATTTTTCGACTGCCGACGTATCGTTGCGGGACGGTAAAACTTTTTATGTCCTTTACGGCCATCATTTTGCCAAGCTATGCTTATTGGTTGTTTTTCTGGCCTTTGTTATCAACCGAAGACGCAAATAAAAGGAGTACGACAATGTCAGCTGAACTGAAACAGAAATTGCAGGATCTCAAGAACCGTTTACTTACCTTGCAGGAGCATCTTTGATGTAGAAAAAAAAAGGGAACTGCTTGACAAGCTGGAAAAACAGTTGCTGATTCCCGGTTTCTGGAGTGACACGGCGAAGGCCAAAAAGGTACAGCAGGAGCGCGGTGTTGTCCAGGAGGCCTTGGACGCCTGGGAAGGCTTTTGTTCCATGTGGGAAGAAGCCAAGGTCCTTTTGGAGTTGGCTGTTGAGGAAAATGACAGGGCGGCAGAAAAAGAGGTGGATGAAATGCTGGAGAACCTCCAGGCCCGGATGACCACCTTTGAAATGGAGTGCATGTTCAGTGGCGAACATGATGCCGCCAATGCCTTGTTGACCATTCATGCCGGCGCCGGCGGCACCGAGGCCCAGGATTGGGTTGACATGTTGCTGCGGATGTATCTGCGCTGGGCGGAAAACAGGAAGTTCAAGACTGATATTCTGGATCACCTGCCCGGTGATGAAGCCGGTACCAAGAGCGTGACGATTTTGATCAAGGGGCGTCATGCATACGGCCTGTTACGTTCCGAGATGGGTATTCACCGGTTGGTGCGTATCTCGCCTTTTGACGCCGGCGGCCGCCGGCACACGTCTTTTGCCTCTGTTTTTATCTTCCCGGAATTGGACGATACAATTGAGATAGATATCAATGAAAAGGATCTGCGTATTGATACCTTTCGGGCCAGCGGGGCCGGCGGTCAGCATGTTAATAAAACCAGTTCGGCCGTGCGTATCACTCACCTGCCGACCAATATAGTGGTCCAGTGTCAGAATGAGCGTTCGCAGCACCGGAATAAAGATATGGCCATGAAGATGCTCCGCGCTCGTTTATATGAATGGGAGAAGGCGCTGCAGACCGAACAGCAGCAGAACCTGCACGGCGATAAAAAGGAAATAGGCTGGGGCAGCCAGATAAGATCATATGTTCTGCAACCTTATCGTATGGTTAAAGATCACCGGACCAACTGCGAGAATGGCAATGTTGATGCCGTACTCGATGGCGGTATAGATCCTTTTATCAAGGCCTTTCTGCTCTGGCAGAGTTGAATTTTTCGGGTGGCGGTTGTTATGACAGGTATGATTGAGCCTGCTTGTGCCAAATGTGGCGCCTGTGCCGCTGTTTGTCCTGTTTATGCGGTTACCGGCCGGGAATCGTTGACCGCCAGGGGAAAAATTCATCTACTCCAGAGCCTGCCGGAAAAAGAGCGGACAGCGGTCTATGGTGACATCCTTTCAAGTTGTCTGCTTTGCGGCGCCTGCCAGGATGTCTGCCCGGCGGGCCTGCAGCCGCCGGCCCGGATTATTGCCGCCCGCCGGCAACTCTCAAGAAAGACCGGCAAGCGCGTTTTTCTGAATTATCTCGCCAGGCAGGCCGTTTCTCATCCCGCCTGGTTGTCAACTTTACTGGCCGGCGGCTCAGCGGTTAACGCCCTGTTTGCCACCCGCCTTCCTGAAAAGAGTGGTCTGCGCCTTAAGTTGGCGGCCTTAGACCTTGGCGCCCGGCGGCCGCCCGCCGCCGCTTATATGGCGACCCGCCGCCCCGCTATAGGCGGGAGTGCCGGGGTTATGCCGCAATATGCCTATTTTGTCGGTTGCCTGGCGAACTATTTTTATCCGGAGATCGGGGCGGCAACCGAGACCCTGCTGACCGGCAGGCTCTTTGGTGAAAGTCGGGGCGCCCCGCCGTTTGTGCCCCAAGAACAGGCCTGCTGCGGCCAAGCCCTGCTGGCGGCCGGCGATCTTGATGAGGCCCGGCGTCTGGCCCGCATAAATATTGCCGCCTTCGAGACCACGGAGCTGCCGATTCTCACCTCCTGCGCTTCCTGCTACCACCAGTTATTGCATTATCCCGATCTGTTCCCGGCAGAATCGGTCTGGCGGCAACGCGCCGTTAAATTTGCCGGTCGGCTCCGTGAATTTTCGACGCTGTTCGATGAGGTCTGCGCCGTTCATGGCCGGTCTTTTTTTTCGGAAACGGCAGGGGGAAAACGTGTTTTTTATCATGACCCCTGTCATCTTCGTTTCGGTGTGCATGTGACGGAGCCGCCCCGCCGGCTTCTGGCCGGTCTGCCCGGTCTTGACCTCGTGGAGCTGCCGCACGGGCCGCAATGCTGCGGTCATGGCGGACTCTTTTCTCTTGCCCACCCCGGCCTGGCCGCACGGATCAGCGAGCGGCTTCTACAGGATTTTTCTCTGCTCACTGTCGATCTGGTGACGACAACCTGTTCCGGATGCCTTCTGCAATGGCAGCAAAATCTGGCAACCGGCCATAGTCGAACCCAGGTAAAGCATCTTGCCGTTCTTCTGGCTGAGTGTCTGGCGTAAAAAATCCAACGAGCTTGACCATCTTCATATTAACAATTATGTTCACGCACATATACTCCTGTGGGAGATAAACGCTGAATAGGCGGATTGATTATGGCAAAATTATTACGTGAAAAGATGGAGGATCGGGAAGCGGGCAATCTTTC
>CAYWUR010000220.1:0-3872 GCA_964460745.1 uncultured Desulfobulbia bacterium
AAGAACGCGCCATCGTCACACCGGTGCCCGGCACCACCCGGGATACCATCGAAGAATATATCAATATCAAGGGCATGCCGGTGCGGCTCATAGATACGGCCGGGATAAGAGACACGGATGAAACAATCGAAGAGATAGGCGTCCGGCGTGCCAGGGCGAAACTGGCGGAAGCCGACCTGGTCCTCTTCATGCTTGACGCCGCCGTGTCCCCAACCGCGGCGGATCATCTGCTCTATGAAAGCATCCGGGCCAACAAGACCGCCAACCTCCTGCTTGTTCTCAATAAAATGGATATAGCCCGCCGGGCCGCGACGGCAACATATGCCGCCGCCTTTCCAGGCGTGCCGCTCGTGGAGATTTCCGCCAAGAACTCCACGGGGATCAATAAGCTGGAAACAACGATCTTCGAAGTAATAACCGGCGGTTCACCTTGGGAGGCCGGCGACGCATGCGTGCCCAACATCCGCCACAAGGCGGCGCTGGCCAAGGCCCTGGCTGCCGGACGGCGACCGGCCTCTGGACCACGGTTTGACACCCGATCTGTTGGCCATAGAACTGCAAAGCGCCCTGGACCATCTGGGGGATATCGTCGGGGAAACGACAACCGACGATGTTCTTGACATGATTTTTGAAAAATTCTGTATCGGTAAATGATGGCGCTTGGGCGGGAGCGTTAGGCCATCAGATCGAGAACGGCCTTAACCAGATTGTCCGCGCCTTCGGCAATCTGATCGACCCGCGACTCCAGCATATAGCATGGAGTTGTGACGATTTTATGCTCGGCATCTATTGCGATCCCGCCATGCGCACATCTTTGGTGCGTCGCGCCCATTTGCCGCAAGGCCTCGACCGTGGCCGCGTCCTCCCCGACAGTCACCCGCACGTTGCCGAGGATCCGGGCGATCAGCGCCGGCGCTATGCACAAGGCGCCGATCGGCTTTCGGCGTTTCGCCATGGCGCGTATGACCCCGGCCACGTCTTTGTTTACCTTGCAGGCCGGGCCGTCAAAGGCGAAGGTCGACAGATTCTTGACAACCCCCAGGCCGCCGGGCAGGATAACGGCGTCCATTTTATCCGCATCAAATTCCTGCAAATTTTTTATATCGCCCCGGGCAATGCGGGCCGATTCCAGCAAAACATTACGCTGTTGAGCCATCTCTTCGCCGGTTATAAAATTCAACACATGATGCTGGGGAATATCCGGCGCGAAACACTGATAATCAGCGCCGTTTTTATGTATTGCCCACAAGGTCAAGACGGATTCATGAATTTCAGCGCCGTCCTTATTCCCGCAGCCGGACAACACTACCCCGATTTTCCGAACCTTCATAAATTTTCCTCCTTATCTTGCCGCCCGGCTATTCCGTTGTCTGCAAGCGATAAATTTCCGAATAATGACGATACTGTTCCGCATAATCCAGGCCGTAACCGACCAGAAACCCATCCTTGACCGCAAAACCCGCGTAATCCAGGTTGACTTCTCGCTGCCGCCGCTGCTTTTTGTCAATCAAAGCGCAGACCTTAAGAGAACGCAGGCGGCGGTCTGAAAAAAAATCAAGCAGAAAAGCCATGGTCCGCCCGCTGTCCACGATATCTTCCACGATCAGCACATCCCGGCCGGCAACGGCAAGCTCGACATCCTTGACCAACCGCAATTCTCCGCCGGTCAAATCGTCGCCATAGCTGGCTACCCGGATAAAATCCACTTCCAGGGGCAGATCGATCCGCCGGACGAGATCCGCCACAAACAGGAAAGCGCCCTTCAAAACGCCGATCACCATCAACCCGCCGCCGGCATAATCACGACTGATCATCCTGCCCAGCTCCCGCACCCGCCTGTCGATATCGGCCCGGGAAAAGAGCAGGCTTTTTCTTGAAATGTTCAAGTTGAGTTTATCGGACACCATTGGATACCACGGAATTCTTACGACGCCATCAAGATTGATGAACTCGTAACAAATATGCCGAGTTAAGGCGTAACCAGCAAAGTAATGGCCGGCGGCGTTGTCGCCGTGCCGGCCGTTAATGTAAAAACACCGGCAGTGATGTTAGCCCCGGTATAGGTGATCACCGTATCGCTGCTCAGGGCCCATATCCCGACAAAATCCGGATAGGCGGCTTGCACGTCAGCCGTATCCGAAAAACCGAGATCAGAGAAACCGTTAACCTCGAAAACGACCGCCGAACCTTTATTTTTCACCATTGACCGGGAAAATGCCATCATTGCCCGATTATTCATGTCGTTTACCGCTATCTGCAGGCTTTTCTTTTCGGCCCGGGTCCGCATCTCAAAAAATCTGGGTACGGCTACCGCCGCCAGTATGCCCATAACAATCAGTACGGCGATAATCTCGACAAGCGTAAGACCTTCCTGTCGTTTCAAAACATTCCCAACGGAATTCATCCAAACCCTCCTGCACGCAGTTGTATTGTACATTACAATATACACCCTGCGTTACTCTTTGAAACGCGTACGCCGACATTCCTCCCGAAAGCAATACCCCTATAACAAGCCGCGGCTCTTGATTTTTTATTTCAGCTTTCAACTTTTCACGTACTCAAGGCTTAAATGTTTTAAATTGAAGTTCTTTTATAACCCTGAAGTGTTTTACGTTGCTTGAGGCAAGTATCATATTATTTTCGACTGCTGTGGCTGCTACGATAGCGTCACCTGACCCAAGTCTCGATGACAAAGTGTATTCCTCAATATAAATGGAAGCACGATGGCCAATATTTTCAGTAAGAGGCAGTACAATAAATCCGAATGCAGTTAGAAAATCTTTTGTGTATTTGTGCTGTGTTTTGTTTTTCGCGTGTTGCAACAGCTCCATGTAAGTCTGGATTGAGAGATATTTTTCCTCTTCTTTTTCAAATAGTTTTGCAGCTTTTTCATTGCCTCGCTGGGCCCATATAAAGATGTCCGTGTCAAATATCATCGTATCGAGGTCTCCTCAGTTCATTCATTACATCAGACACAGACTGACTTGAATCTTGTGATGACATTCCGAAAAAAGGATGCTCTTTTACTTTCAGGTGTTTCTTCTCTCCTGTCGGAACCAAAACCCCCTTGACTTTTCCACGATACAAGACAGTTACTTTTTCATTCCTGTCTAAAGCCTTAAGCACATCATTCATTTTGTATCTTAGATCAACCACTGTAGCTTTCATTATGAACCCCCTGCGGTAAATGTATAGCTGCATTATACATTTACCGCGCGAAAAACTCAAGACGCAGTGTCATATTTACCGTACCAACCGCTTAGCCATTCAACCATAGTCTCATATTCTTCATTTTTGGGGTGTCGTAGGATTTCAAGAAGATTTTCATAACCCCATACACCTCCACAATCCTCTGGCGGGCATGCTCTTTCCCCTACCAAGCAAATCTCCGCCGCTTGACTTCTGTTATGCGAGGCCTGACTATTTTGACCAGTTCCAGAATTTCGTTGAAACGTTCCCCGGTGAAACTCTTTTTCTTGCCGCCCCACCGATTGAGCCACTTGAATGTATATTCCAGGAAGGGGGAAGGGGCGCTCTTTTGTATTTGACTAACTTTTGCTACCCATGCCCAAAAATGCAAGACTTGATATGCCGGGCTTGTTGCAATATGTTATTGTCCGAGGGACAGAGAAAGCTCTATATAATTTTTTTCAATAGCAAAATAATATCCTTAGCATCAATTATTCCATCCCCGTTTATATCCGCCACGGAAAGATCAGGCGTGTCAAGCCCGACAGCCTGCCTCAGGCATAGAATCACATCCTTAATATCAATTTTCCCGTCCCCGTTTATGTCACCCCTGGAAAGATTGCCGTCTAGTTTACAGACAAAGGCATCATTATAATGCATGGCCGGCAGGATCGCTATAGCTT
>CAYWUR010000221.1:0-3802 GCA_964460745.1 uncultured Desulfobulbia bacterium
CTCTTCGTTATGCTCAAAAAATAATGCTCGGAATATCACACATATGCCTGCGCTTATTTTTTTCGCATGACTTGATCTCGAACAAAAATCCTCATTTCTGGACATACACTAGATAGCCTCCTTGCCTTTTTCACCAGTCCTGACCCGAACGACTTCTTCAACCGGCAGGACAAAGATTTTGCCGTCGCCGATCTTGCCGGTATTTGCCGCCTGCCGTATCTGCTCCACGGTGCTTTCGACCTGGGCGGCATCCACGATTATTTCGAGCTTGACCTTCGGGATAAAATCAACCACATATTCGGCGCCACGATATATTTCCTTGTGGCCTTTCTGCCGGCCATAGCCTTTGACCTCGGAGATAGTCATGCCTTTGATGCCGATCTCGTTCAACGCCTCCTTCACATCGTCCAGCTTGAAGGGTTTGATAATTGCCTCGATCTTTTTCATAAGCCGCTCCTCAGGTTATTGCGAAAATTTTTTTACAGGTAAGGTAACTTAATCACGGGTGTCAGCGCTATAACCACCACAACTCTAACTGCTCACAGGGTGCCGAAGATTTTCGCAGGCAGACCGCGGAAAGATTCGGTGCCTTGTGAGCAGTTACCAAGTAAGAAAAGTATTTACCCTTTAAGCTGCGGTCTGTCACTTTTAAAATGACCTCGAACGCTCACGGATTCAGGTTATATATTATAAGCGGTTTCGCTATGGGCGCTCAGGTCCAGACCGCTGACTTCATCTTCTTCCGAGACCCGCAGGCCGACAAGACCGTTCAGTATTTTTAAAAGAATCCAGCTTACCACAAAGGCATAGATTCCAACTACCGCCACCCCGAAGAGCTGAGTGCCGAGAAAGCCGGGGTTGCCGGCCAGCAGACCGTCGGCGCCGGCGGGATTAATTATCTTTGCGGCAAAGATTCCCAGGCAGATTGTGCCGAGTACGCCGCCCAGGCCATGGATGCCGACTACGTCCAGGCTGTCGTCGTACCCTAGACGGCTTTTAAGGCTTACCCCCAGATAACAGCAGGCGCCGGCCAGCAGGCCGATAATAACCGCCGCGTTGGGACCGACAAATCCCGAGGCCGGCGTAATTGTCGCCAGACCGGCAACGGCGCCCGAGGCCGCGCCCAGGGTGGTCGGTTTGCCGCGATGCAGCCATTCGACAAAGACCCACATGGCCATGCCGGCCATGCCGGCCAGGTGGGTGGCGATAAAGGCGTTGGCGGCAATACCGTTGGCGGCCAGAGCGCTGCCGCCGTTAAAGCCGAACCAGCCGAACCACAGCAAACCCGTGCCCAGCAGTGTTAATGGTAAACTGTGCGGCAGAAAGCTTCTTTTGCCGTAATCTTTCCTGGGACCCAGGACAAGAGCGGCCGCCAGGGCGGCCGCGCCGGAGGTCAGGTGGACGACCAGGCCGCCGGCAAAGTCAAGAACTCCTTTGGCGCCCAGCCAGCCGCCGGCGCCCCATATCCAGTGGCAGACCGGATTGTAGACCAGCACCGTCCAGAGCAGGCTGAAGACCAGAAACGGGCCGAACCGCATTCGTTCCGCAAAGGCGCCGGTAATCAGGGCCGGTGTGATTACCGCAAACATGCATTGGTAAATCATAAAAACATTATGCGGAATGGTGGTGGCATAGTCGGGGCTGGGCGTCGTCCCCACGCCATGCAGGGCAAACCAAGACAAGTTGCCGATAAGTCCGCCCACGTCCGGGCCGAAGGCCATACTGTAGCCGATATAGACCCATTCCAGGCTGATCACGGAAATCATGATAAAGCTCTGCATTACCGTGCCCAGAACATTTTTACCGCGGACCATGCCGCCATAGAAAAGGGCCAGTCCGGGGGTCATAAGCAAGACCAGGGCCGCCGCGATTAAAACAAATGCCGTATCTCCGCTGTTAATCATTAGATGTTTTGCTCCTTTTTAGGGTTAGTCTTTTTGTCTGACAAAAACCCATAATAAAAAGCAAAATTTGTACCAAAAACAGCTAAGCTTGTAACTTATTGTTACAAAACGATTTTTGCCGTTTCGTCGTCAGGTTGGCTGAACGCGAGCATTACATTTTTGTCAAAGTTTGGGTCAATTATTACAAAAATGTAATGCTCGGCGATGTTACAAGGCGTAACCGGTCTCGCTGTGCTGGCTGAGATCAAGTCCCTGCACCTCGTCTTCGATTTCGGGCCGCAGGCCGACTGTGGCGGCGACAATTTTTATGATAATAAAGGTCACGGCCAGAGAATAAGCGATTGCCGCCAGGGCGCCGACCGCTTGAATGACGAACTGGCCGGGGTTGCCGAAAAATAAACCATTGGCGCCCCCCGGGTTTACTGCGGTTGAGGCGAACAGGCCGGTTGCCAGGGCGCCCCATAAGCCGCCGATTCCATGGACGCCGACTACGTCCAGCGCGTCATCATATCCGGCTTTTGTCTTGAACAATACCGCCAGGTAACAGATAACGCCGGCCACGGCGCCGATGATAATGGCCGAGATCGGTCCCACAAAACCGGCGCCCGGTGTTATGGCGACCAGACCGGCAATGGCGCCGGAAGCCGCGCCCAGCGTGGTAGGCTTTCCCCGGAGCAGCCATTCGGTGGCAACCCATGTCAAAGCCGCCGCGCCGGCGGCAGCCTGGGTGGTAAACAGGGCAAGGACCGCGATCCCGCCGGCTGACAGGGCGCTGCCCGCGTTAAAGCCGAACCAGCCGAACCAGAGAATTCCCGCGCCAAGTATGGTCATTGTCAAGTTGTGGGGATGAAACGCCTCCTTGCCCCATCCTTTGCGGGGGCCGACGGCATAGGCCATGACCAGGGCCGCCGCGCCGGAATTAATATGAATGACGGTGCCGCCGGCGAAATCAAGGGCGCCGAGTTTGCCGAGCCAGCCGCCCTGGCCCCAGACCCAGTGGCAGATCGGCAGGTAGACCAGAGTACTCCAGAGTATGGTGAAGAGCAGAAAGGCGGAAAATTTGAGGCGTTCGGCAAAGGCGCCGGTAATCAGCGCCGGCGTGATGATGGCAAACATCAGTTGAAAGGCGCAGAAGAGTAGATTGGGAATAGTGTCTGAGTAAGGTCCCGGTCCAAGCCCGACGCCGGCGAGGCCGGCCCACTTCAAGTTGCCGATAAATCCCCCGGCCCCCGGCCCAAAGGCCATGGAATAGCCGTAGGCCACCCAGATTATCGAGACAATCCCGAGACAGATAAAGCTCTGCATAATAGTGCCAAGCACATTTTTGGACCGAACCATTCCTCCATAGAAAAGGGCCAGTCCGGGGGTCATAAGCATGACCAGCGCGGTGGCAACCAGCATAAATGCGATATCGCCTGAATTCATTCTCCTCTCCTTTTGAATAAGTGAGTCTATTGGCTGATAATGGAGTAACTATTCAGCTGCACCCCATCTTCGTCCGTTTCGCCCTCCTCACGTACAGGGAGTACGCATCGGAGGTCGAAACGAACGAACCTGGGGTACATCTGAACAGTTATGAGTACGAGTTTATGGTAATTTGTTGCCTTTGCTGAATAGTTACATAATGGAAAGCATTACGCAAAACCGATGCCATTGATTCTGAAAAAGCGTAATCGTTTGTTTTTAAAAGATATTTTGTGACAGCTGGAAAATATACCAGCAAGAAAAGTTACAATTATGGAAAAAGACTGCAATAAATAATACAAATTTGTAACAAAAAGACAAAGAGCGGTGCGCAGCCGCCGGGCGTGCGTCACCGGCTTGCGCGGCAGGGCGCAATAAATATATTCTTACAATTTTGGCATAATTATTTTGCGTAAAAATATATTTAATACATA
>CAYWUR010000222.1:0-3798 GCA_964460745.1 uncultured Desulfobulbia bacterium
ACCCGGGCATCCACTTTTAACGTCTTAGTGCCGCCGACACGATGAAAGGTGCCGGTTTCAAGTACGCGTAAAAGGGAAAGTTGTGTTGAGATGGGGATGTCGCCGATTTCGTCCAGGAAAATAGTTCCACCGTCGGCAAGTTCGAAATGCCCCTTCTTTTGGGTAATGGCGCCGGTAAATGACCCTTTTTCATGGCCAAAAAGTTCACTATTGGTAATAGTATCGGTAAGGGCGGCGCAGTTAACCTGGATTAGCGGCGCTTTTTTTCTGGGACTTCTGAAGTGGATCGCCTCGGCAATCAGTTCTTTCCCTGTGCCGCTTCCGCCGGTAACCAAGACTGTCGCATTGGTATTGGCAACATCGACAATCTGTTGATAGATTTCGAACATTTTGGGATCTTGGCCGATAATATTTTCGAAGCGATATTTTTTCCGGCATTCTTTTGCAAGGACAACATTCTTTTGCAAGATCCTTTTGTGGTCGTCAATTTTTTCAAGCAGTTTTTTTATGATATTGAGGTCAAAAGGTTTCTGGATATAATCGTACGCTCCCCTTTTCATGATACCGACAGCCTCTTCCAGGTTGCCGCGACCGGTTATGACGATCACAAATATGTCGGGGTAAGTCCGTTTTATACGTTCAAGTAGGCGTTCGCCGTCCATTCGAGGCATTCTGACATCGGTAATTACAACATCTGCCCGGAATTTTACGAGTTTTTTTAACGCTTCTTCGCCGTCGGATGCTGTTTCGATAATAAACGAGGCGGCGCTCATTGCCCGAAGAAAAGCCTTTTGCAGGAACTCTTCATCGTCAACAAAGAGTATTTTTATTTTATCTGTACTCATTATGAATTGTCCTTCCTCTGAAATTTTACATGAATATTTGATTACAAGGACTGGTACCGCCTTGTCAAGCTGAAACGGCAGGAATGTTTTCCTGGCTTGGGAAAAGGGTAGTAGCGCCACTTGGGTATTCGTGCCCGAGTCAGTTACCATTTTTTCTTGTTGCGTTTGGAGACCGAACGTGAAACAGTTGGAGAATGAAGTTGGTTTTATCGCCCACGGCACTGAGTTTAATCTATGGCGCCAGGAATCGTTTGGTTAAAGAGGAGAGTACGAATTTATGATGCCCAAGAGGGTTATGGTAGTAGATGATAACGAATCTAATGCGGGGTTCTGTAGAGATGTGCTTGTCGGCAAGGAATATGAGGTGGAGTGTGCCTTAAACCACGATCAGGCGATCAGGCTGATTTCCTCCGCGGAATTTCATTTGGCAGTTGTAAATCAATCATTGCGCGGCAAAAACGGCCTGGAAACATTTGTGGATCTGCGGAAGAAAAACCATGATCTCGTTGGGATTTTGATTGTTGAAGGCGGGAGCATTGATACCGCTATTGAGGCGATGGGCCTGGGTGTAAGCGGGTTCTTGAAACGCCCTTTTACCGCGGACGAACTAGCGGGTATTGTTGAAAACCATCTTCGGAAAGTTGCCCTGCTGGAAGAAGACACCCGCCTTGCGACACTTGTTCCCCTATATAAACTTGGGGAAAAATTTATAACGGCGCAGAACAGACAGGAGGTTCTGGACGAACTTCTTAAGGCGGTTTTGCGGCACACGAGAGCTGAGGCAATCTCTGTTATGCTGTATGATGAAAAGGAAAAATGCCTTCGCGTTGCGGCGGAAATTGGTCTGGAAGAAGGAATTGCCGAAAAAGTCAGAATAAAGCCGGGCGAAAAAATAGCCGGCTGGGTATTTGAAAATGGCGAGCCGGTGATTCTTAACCGCGGTTCCGAAGGACAGTCACGATTTGCTCAATACCTGAAGCGGGCAGAGATCGCGGCGGCAATGTCGTTTCCCTTGAAGGCGCGCGAGGGCGTCCTGGGTGTACTTAATGTCAGTAAACTGGGAAAGGGTTTTCCCTATAGCCAGGCTGATATTGAGTTGTTATCCGTTATCTGCAGCCAGGCTGTAATGGCGTTGGAGCATGTTAAAATTTTGGACGAAAGAGCGGAAAAAGTTAGAATGCGCACGCTTTTTGAGCAATATGTCGCCCCGGAAGTGGCGGAAGTACTCATAGCAAACGAGCAGGATCTCATGGACCTAGGTGATATTAAAGAGATTACTATTTTTTTTGCAGACATCAGAAATTTTACTCCCCTGGTGCGGCATCTTCCGCTCGCAACCATCAGATCATTTCTAAATGATTTTTTTGATATTTTTTCGGAGTTGATATTCAAGGGCAAAGGCATTCTGGATAAATTTATGGGAGATGCCGCTCTGGCAAGCTTCGGAGCGCTGATCCCGTTGCGTGAGCCAAACAAGGTGGCGGTCTCGGCGGCAATTGAAATACGCAGACGTTTTTATGATCTTATGAAAAAGTGGACATCAACAGATCAATCTTTTGAGCAGGTGGGGCTGGGGATCGGCATAAGTTGCGGGGAGATGTTTATGGGTAATGTCGGTTCTAAAAAAAGGCTGGATTATACGGTAATCGGGTCGGATGTCAATCTGGCCCAACGCTTGGCGTCGGAAGCCGCGGCCGGCGAAATACTGCTCTCGAAAAGCGTTGCGGATAGTCTGGGCTCGGCATTCCGCGTCAGCCGGGAACAGGCGCGGTTGTTGAGAGGTTTGGAAAAACCGATAGCTGTTTTTTCCGTCGCGACAGAGCAGTGATCCGCGATACTCAGATATTTTGTTGTGGCGGCCGGGTCTTCCAGCGTCTGTGCATCCAGAAATATTGCTCTGGATATTGCCGGATGATCTCTTCCAGAATTGTTGTGTAACGTTGAGTGAGAGTTATCGTGGTGTCATCTTCCCTGACTTCCACTTCCCGGAAGATATTTTTATAGTGACCAGGCCTGGTTCGGATAGTTACAGCAACAATGATGGGGACTTTATACTTCAAGGTCAGAAGCGCCGCTCCCCGCGGGGTGGATGCCGGCCGTCCGAAAAAATCGACAAAGATTCCTTTCCGGCCCGCGTCTTGGTCGGAAAGCAAGCCAAGAGTCTCGTGGCTTTTCAGAGACCGCACCAGTTTTTTTGCCGAGGCGGTCGACGTTAATACCTTCATGCCGAAGCCGGTGCGGAATCTGTTAATATAATCGTCCACGTAAGGATTTGAAAGCCTTGCCGCGACAACGGTAAGCGGTATGCCGGCCGTTGCCACGGACGCGGCGGTTAATTCCCAGTTGCCGAGGTGGCAGGAGACAATAACCGCGCCCTGATTTTTGTCCGTATATTGTTTGATCACGGCAATATCCGGCAGGCTGACCCTTTGCGGCAGGCGATTTTTTAATTTTGGGAACAGGAGACATTCAATAAATGTCATGCTGATATTTTCATAGCTCTTACAGGCAATGTTGTTCAAGGATTTTTCGCTGAATTCGCCGCCCAGCGCCTGTTTGAGATTGGTCATTGTCACCCGCCGTCTGATTCTCAGGCAACGGTAGGCAAAACGCCCCAGAAGTCCGGCAAGGCTATAGACCAGCCCCTCGGGCAGAGTGCTGATCAGCATGCTTAAAAATTTAAGCCCTTTATACTGGATATAATATGACAGTTGTTCGGCTCTGGAGATGTTCAAACATAATCCTCAAAAGTTTCAATTAGATATACGGTACATTGCCGTAACTGTGGCAAATATAGCCTTAGCGCGGGTAATGTCAAGTCTGTTTGGCGGCAATTGCGGAATGGCGCTGCTAAATGTAATAAGGTCGGTTTTGCCGGAAGAAAATTTGTGGTTAAATGAGATAATAATTCAAAAAAAATTGACAAGGAAAATTAATAGTGGTAAGGACCGGT
>CAYWUR010000223.1:0-3793 GCA_964460745.1 uncultured Desulfobulbia bacterium
TTCCATATCGATAAACAACGCAAAATCAAACCGTTAAGCAACTCAGAAAGTTGAGGTTACTCATAGACAGGCACTAGGGAACGGAATAAAAAGAGTCTTTTTGCCGGCGGGAGAGATCCAGTACCTTGCCACGCCGGTACTGATGATAAGCATCACGTATCGCGGCATAGGGATCAAGGGATGTTTCCTTGAAGGTCTCATAATCACCAAGCGCCAACGAGGTCTGATTTATACGCCTGGCGCCATAGACACCGACAGCGGCATTCAGATTCGCCAGATAGGACACCGGATCCAGGAAAGTATCGCCCGCAAGCCCTAAAGTATCCCGGACATTAGAGGGTCCCAGAACCGGCCAGTTAATATAAAGGCCCTCCCCCATGCCATAGCGCCCCAAGGTCTGCCCGAAATCTTCTTCTCGCGCTTCCAGTCCGAACTCCTTTTTGGCCGGATCCCCCAAGCCGGCGACACCGGCGGTTGAATTGATTGCAAAACGCGCCAACTCGATGCCGCTCCCCTTAATCTTACCCTGTACAAGGGCATTAAATATGCGGACAGGCGCCAGTAAATTCTGAAAAAAATTGCGCATGCAGATTCGCACATCCGCGGGGAACACGTAAGAGTGCAGCCGGGCCACCGGTTTAAGGAGCCAGAAATACAGCTTATCATTAAACTGAAAAAATATCCGGTTGAGCGGTTCCAGCGGATCGGCGACAAAGTCTTCTTCCCCGGCAAGCCAATCACCGTTTTCTTCGTCCAGCCATGCCTCATCATCAGGGTTATCCTGCTGAATCTCCTGCTTTTCATTGCCCGGATCACCCAGGCAGGGAGACAAGGAAATACCGAGGCTGAAAATTACGACCCAGGCAACTGCAATTTTTACTGTTTTCCAACTCATGTCAACAAGGCCCTCTTCATGAAATGCCTGCCGCCCAAATTAAAATAAAAAAAACCCGTAACTATTCAGCAAAGGCAACAAATTACCATAAACTCGTACCCATAACTGTTCAGATGTGCCCCAGGTTCGTTCGTTTCGACCTCCGATGCGTACTCCCTGTACGTGAGGAGGGCGAAACGGACGAGGTAAGCGCAGACTCCGAGATGGGGTGCAGCTGAATAGTTACAAAAACCCTATGTTTTTTCGCAACAGTTCGCCGGGAGCATCTTCTCCGACAGACTCTATTTGATACCACCTTCAAAGATATATTTGCTGACCAGTTCCTCGATATCGATAGCTGATTCGGTTTCGTCGATCTTGCCGTTATTTTTAAGTTTTGTATCGCTGCCGCCCTCGATAATTCTTATATATTTATCACCGATCAGCCCCTGAGTCCTGATAGAAGCAATCGCGTCATCGGTAATTTCCACATCCCGCGAGATCCGCATGGCCACTTTTGCCATATCGTATTCCCCGAGGCTGACAGCAATCACTTTACCAACATCAACGCCGGCTATCTCTACATTCGCCCCCACCTTTAAGCCCGTTATATTATCAAACTCCGCCGTAATGGTATACTTTTCCCCCATTGAAAAAATGGAAAATTCGCCCAACTGCAGGGAAAGATAGACAAAGCCCAGAAAACCAGCGATCATAAAAAGACCGACGACCAAATCAAAATTTATTTTTTTCATTTCTTTTATTCCACCTGCTGGCTTTTATATATATGCCCCATGGTCATCTCAACAAAGGCCCTGATTTCGGGTTTTTCACACCACTGAATCTCTTCGGGGCTGGTAAAAACCTCGGTTTGGCCCTTATGCAGAATTATCACTTGATCCGCAAGGTTAAAGATCTTCGGTATATCGTGACTGACAATAATCGATGTGTAGCCATATTGCTGCTGGGTGCGGGAAAAAAGCCGATAAATTTCCATGGCCTTAGCAGGATCAAGACCGGTAGTCGGCTCATCAAACAACATTATTTTAGGCTTTAACTGTAGAGCGCGGGCCAGACCAACCCGCTTCTTCATACCGCCACTGAGTTGGGCCGGGTATTTATCTTCATGCTCCGCCAGATCGAATTGCGCCAATGTCGACATCACCTGTTCACGCACATTACTCTGGCTCATTCTGGTTCTTTCCCTGAGCGGCAACGCCACGTTTTCAAAAACCGTCAGAGAATCGAACAAGGCGGATCCCTGAAACAAAACGCCAAAGCCTGTTCTGATCGTGTTGAGCTCCTGCCTCCTAACTTTTGTTATGTCCCGTCCATCGATTAAAATCCGGCCGGAATCAGGCTTCATCAGGCCAAGGATAAGCTTCAAGGTCACACTTTTCCCCTGGCCGCTGCCACCGGCCACGACCGTTGTCTCACCCGCCCGAACAACTATATTTACCCCGTCGAGAACCCGTTGAGGAACGGAATTATTTACGGGAAACGATTTCACCACATCAATTAACTGGATGGCTATGGGGCGAGCGTTGCCTTTATTCATAATAATATAGCGGTCAACAAATAATCCCAGATTAAAATGGAAATAGATGATATTACAACAGCCTGAGTAGTTACCCGGCTGACGCTCTCGGCGCCGAAACCGACGCGCCGAATCTCCTGGACAAAATAGCCGCGCGCCGTACAAATCCAGACAATGAGCAAGGCGAAAACAAATGCTTTAATAATGCCGAGATTGATATCCTTATTGACAACGCTCTGCGCCATACCAGCCATATAAGCCCCCGGATTAACGCCAAGCAGTTTAACCCCGGAAAGATAACCGCCGAAAATACCAATGACGTCGAAAAACAAAGTCAGAATAGGGACGGCGATCAAGGTGGCCAAGACCTTCGGAGCGATCAAATAGCGAAAGGGATCAATAGCCATGCAGTCCAGGGCGTCAATCTGCTCGGAAATCCGCATGATGCCGATTTCGGCGCACATGGCGGAACCGGCGCGGCCGGCCACCATAAGGGCGGTAAGCACCGGCCCCAATTCCCGTAAAAGGGTTAAGGCGACGGCCGAGCCCAGCATGCCTTCGGAGCCGAATTTTCTTAAAGTATAATAGCCCTGCAGACCCAGGACCATACCGGTAAACGCCGCGGTAAAAAAAATTAGCGGAAAAGAATTGGCGCCGATCAGCCGAACCTGCTTGACAAGGGCGGCAAACCTGAATGGCCGCTTGAAGATGCCCTGAAAAGAATGCAACAGGAAAAGACCCATTCGACCTATGTCGTGCAGGTAATATAATGTATTATTGCCAAGTTGCTCAATGCGTTTAATAATCATGGTCCTGCTTGCAAATTATGAGATTAGCGACCGACGCTTCTACAGGCCTACCCGGGAAACTTAAAGGAACGCTTAAACGATGTCAAGAAAATGCAGTTACAATTATCCTGCTTTTTACGCTTGACAATCATAGTTTTCCTTTGTAATCGAACACATCAGAGTGCCGCCTCGCCAAGGCGCACGATAGAATGGCAAAAAAATTCGGCCATGACAAACGTGATGGACTCGTAAAAAATAACGGGATGGCACAGGACAACAATGACCCCGGAAATAAAACGTTTTCCGACGTTAAAAGAATGCAACCGGCAAATCGCCTTATTCATTGCCGATGCTGCGGAGGTTGCAGTTGACCAGCGAGGTGTTTTCACGCTTGTTCTGTCGGGAGGGAGTACGCCCCGCTCACTTTACGAACATCTGGCATCGCAACCATTCGCCGACCGCCTGCCATGGCATAATATCCATGTCTTCTGGGGAGACGAGCGCTGCACGTCCCCTGCTCACGCCGGCAGCAATTTTGCCATGGCGTATGACACGTTACTGTCAAAAGTCGATCTGCCCGCGGACAACATCCAT
>CAYWUR010000224.1:0-3779 GCA_964460745.1 uncultured Desulfobulbia bacterium
GGAAAGACCACTTTTTTTCACGTCGTCATGGGGCTTAACAGGCCGGTTGCCGGCCGTATGGAGATCCTGGGCAGACCGGTTGTAAACGAAAGCGATTTTGTCGCTGTCAGGCAAAAGGTTGGCTTGTTGTTTCAGGACCCCGATGATCAGTTATTCAATCCAACCGTGTTGGAGGATGTGGCCTTCGGGCCGTTGAATCAGGGCAGATCTCCGGATGAGGCCCGGGAAATTTCCAGCCGGATGCTTGCCGAACTGGGGCTTGCCGGCTTTGAGGAGAGGACGACTTCAAAACTTTCCGGCGGTGAGAAAAAATTAGTGGCCATGGCCGCCATATTGGCCATGGAGCCTGAGATCCTGCTGCTTGATGAACCGGTTGCCGGCCCGGATGAGAAAACCAGGGCCAGGATCAAGGAAATATTAAATAAGCGACCGGCCTTAACGTACATATTAATTTCTCATGAATATGATTTTTTGACCAGCGTTACGGAAACCGTTTATCTGATGAAGGAAGGCCGTTTGTTGTTTGACAGGGAGGAGGCGTTGCACACCCATTTTCACGTACACAGTTTTGGCAAATATCCCCATCAGCATAAAGCATGACCACTTACGGAAAAAGGTGTTAAGGCAGGGGTTGACAAAATAAGACGATAGGCATAATCTCACAGCCTTTGCCATCGGCATATTTGTTACGAGTCCATCAAACAGGAGCCTGTCGGAAAGTTGAATATGGATCTGTTTTGTGAAAAATATAAGGAAAAAATGACGGCCGATGACGCGGTCTGCCGTCATCCCGGAGAATACTGTAAATTCCGGACATCATGCATAATAAATTTTATGAAAAAGGAAAAGAAAGAATCGGCGGCAGCGGATGATAAGGGCAAGGATCCATGCCGGTCGACGCAGGTTCATGGATCCGAGTGAAGCAGGGTTATTATGGAAAGATTAAGATTTGACAAGGGAAACGGACTGCTGCCCGCTATTGCGCAGGATTATCTGACAAACGAGATATTGATGCTGGCCTATATCAACGAGGAGGCCTGGCGTCAGTCATTGACAACCGGCAAGGCTCATTACTGGAGCCGGTCAAGAAACAAGCTGTGGCTGAAAGGCGAGACTTCCAGACATTACCAGTTGATCAAGGAAATCTTAGTCGACTGTGATGAAGACACGGTAATTTTCAAGGTCGAACAACTCGGCGGCGCCGCCTGCCATACCGGTCATCGCACCTGTTTTTTCAGGGTAGTGGACGGAGAGAATCTCAGGGTAAAAGATGAGCCGGTGTTTGATCCGGCGGAGGTATATAAAAAATGAAGGTTTTGAAACTGGGAATTCCCAAAGGGAGTCTGGAGAAAGCGACTATTGAACTTTTTGCAAAGTCGGGTTGGCAGATCAAACTGGCATCCCGGAATTATTTTCCCGAAGTGGATGATCCGGAATTAAAATGTTCCATCTGCCGGCCGCAGGAGATGTCTCGGTATGTTGAAGGCGGCATCCTGGATGCCGGTATTACCGGCAAGGATTGGACCATGGAGAATGATTCCGATACCGTGGTGGTCGCCGACCTGATATACTCCAAAGTGAGCAAAAAACCGACCCGTTGGGTGGTGGCTGTGCCCGGTAATTCCGACATCAAGCGTCTTGAAGATTTGGAAGGGAAAAAAATTTCCACGGAACTTGTCAATTACACCAAGAAATTTTTCAGGGAAAAGAAAATAAACGTGGATGTCGAATTTTCGTGGGGAGCGACCGAGGCAAAAGTAGTTTCCGGTCTGGCTGATGCCATTGTCGAGGTAACGGAGACCGAAAGCACTATCCGGGCGCACGGCTTGCGAATAATTTATGAGATGATGTACTCAAATACGCAGTTTATTGCCAATAATACTGCCTGGGAAGATCCCTGGAAAAGGGAAAAAATCGAAAATATCAGCATACTGCTGCAAGGCGCTCTCAGGGCGGACAGGATTGTCGGCCTGAAGATGAATGTCTCTCACGGTCGGTTGGAAGAAGTGATCGGGATATTACCGAGCATGAATGCACCTACCATTGCCAATTTGTATAATTCGGACTGGTTCTCGGTGGAAACGGTGATTTCCGAACATGAAGTGCGGGAACTCATTCCCCGGCTGATGAAAGTCGGCGCCGAGGGAATTGTGGAATATTCTCTGAATAAAGTGATTTGAGGATTGGAGGTCTTGGTGCGGTTTTCCGATATAATTTTTTTGAAAAGCGTCTACAAACTCAGCCAGTTGCCTTTGCCCGAATATCCCGAGATCGCCTTTGCCGGTCGCTCCAATGTCGGCAAGTCGAGTTTGCTTAACCGACTTTTTAATCGAAAAAAAATGGTCAAGGTAAGCTCCGTGCCTGGCAAGACCCAAAGCCTGAATTTTTTTCAGGCGGATCAGACCTTCTATCTCGTTGATCTGCCGGGATACGGTTTCGCCAAGGTGCCGAAAAAAATGCAGGCGGAATGGCGGCATCTTGTTACATCATATCTTGAGACCAGAGAGTCATTGCGATGTGTGGTGGTAATCATAGATATCCGTCATTCTCTAAAGACTCTGGATCTGGAATTAATAAGCTGGCTGCAGAGTAATAATATTGCCGCGTTGCCGGTTTATACCAAGCTGGATAAGCTTTCCGGCAATGAACGGCGGAAAATGCCCGCCATGCTTGATGCAGGTCTCAATATTACGCCGGCGGACAGAATTCTTTTTTCCGCCAGAACAGGAGAGGGACGGGATGAACTACGCGGCAGGATTGCGAAATTTCTCTCATAGCCGGCTGCGGCCTCTTCGCGTTGCTGTTAATTACTCGATACCACACCCCACCACACCGCCGTTGGCCGTTCATTAATAAAATCTTCTGTCTTATATGGCCCTGATTGCGGCCGGATTCGTGTTCCGTGACCATCTATACGGTTTCATGCGGGGCCGCCGGTTGTGGGGCGTATGTCAGGTTTGCTCGGATTTGAGAACGGCAAGAAAGGCCCTCTGGGGGATAGAAATATTGCCGACGGTTTTCATGCGTTTTTTCCCGGCCTTCTGTTTTTCGAGCAGTTTCCGTTTTCTGGTTATATCGCCGCCGTAGCACTTGGCTGTTACGTCTTTGCGCAAGGCGGCGATTGTTGTCCTGGCGATAATGGTCCCGCCCGTGGCAGCCTGGATGGCAATTTTGAACATATGGCGGGGAATCTCTTCCTTCAGCCGTTCACAGGCGTGCAGACCTCTTTCCCTGGCCTTGCTGCGGTGGACAAGCTGGGAAAGGGCATCGACCCGTTCGCCGTTTACCAGGATATCGAGTTTGACCAGATCACTTTCGCGGTAGTCGGCCAACTCATAATCAAGGGAACCGTATCCCTGCGTGATTGATTTTAATTTGTCGTAGAAATCATAGATCATCTCAGCCAGCGGCATTTCGCAGGAAAATTCGATACGGCCCGGCAGGGGATAATGATGACGCGTATTCACCCCGCGGCGTTCCATGCACAGGTTCATAACCGCACCCATATATCGTTCCGGTATGTGAATGGTGGCCTTGATGTAGGGCTCCTCGGTTTTGGCGATTGAGCCGGGATCCGGAAAATAGGCGGGATTATCGACTTCAATCATGTCGCCGGTCTGGAGATAAAAATGGTACAGCACGGAAGGCACGGTCAGAACCAGGGAGATGCCGAATTCCCGTTCCAGCCGTTCCTGGACGACCTCCAGGTGCAGCAATCCTAAAAAGCCGCAGCGAAAGCCGAAGCCCAGGGCGGATGACGAATCTTTCTGGAAGGTGAG
>CAYWUR010000225.1:0-3768 GCA_964460745.1 uncultured Desulfobulbia bacterium
ACAGTTACGGTTACGAGTTTATGGGAATTTATTGCCCCTACTGAATAGTTACTTTGCTTTTTAACCTGTTGTTACCTGCCGATAGATCCCGGCAGCCGCCGCGGCTGCGGCGTTCAACCGTTTACAAAGGAGGTTATATCCCGTGGATTTATCCACCATTATTGGAATCTGCGCGGCGTTTGCTCTCATGTTGTCCGCCATTATGAGCGGCGGTTCCTTGTTTCTGTTTATCGACCCCGCCTCGGTAATGATTGTGATCGGCGGCACTTTAGGCGCCACCATGGTGCATTATCCTTTTAAGGATGTTCTGGGCGCTTTCGCGGTCATGAAGAAAGTTTTCATGCATCGTGAGGTTACCCACAATGAAATAATTGCGCAGTTGATGACTTTTGCCAATAAGGCCAGGAAAGAAGGCATTCTGTCGCTACAGTCGGCGATGGGTGAAGTTAAGGATTCTTTTTTTCTAAAGGGCCTGCAGATGGCGGTGGATGGTCAGGAACCCGCCGCCTTGAAGGACATTCTTTACCGGGAAATTGAATATCTGCAGGAGCGGCACGGCAATGGGGCTGATATCTTTCTTACCCTGGGAGCTTATGCGCCTGCCATGGGCATGATCGGCACTCTTATCGGTCTGGTCCAGATGCTGCAGACGATGGACGATCCGTCTTCAATCGGGCCGGCCATGGCTGTCGCTCTTTTGACCACATTTTACGGGGCGGTTATCGCTAATATTATTTGTATTCCCATATCCGGCAAACTCAAAAAACGTTCACAGTCGGAAGTGCTGCGCAATATTCTCGTGACCGAGGGCATGGAATCCATTCTGGCCGGCGAAAATCCGCGTATCATAGAACAGAAATTACACTCGTTTGTCGCGCCCAAGCTGCGGCAGAGTAATTTCAAGAGGTAGCAATGGGAAAGAAGAAGAAGTCAGGAGATGATGCCGGCGGCGCCCCTGCCTGGATGGTTACCTATAGTGATCTGGTGACCCTGCTGCTCACTTTTTTTGTGCTGTTACTCTCCATGGCGAACATGGACCAGGTGAAGTTCAAGAAGGCCAGGGCTTCTCTGCAAAACGCTTTTGGCGTGATCGGTGATTTCAGTGTGGAACAAAAGGATGTTGTCAATCCGGCGACGCTTGAGGGGTCGCCCGTGGCCGACGATATGGTGCAGCGGGTTTATAAAAAAATGCACGTGCAGTTTAACCGTCTCAAGCTGAATAAAGATATTAAGCTGGTAAAAGACCGGGGTGCGGTTGTGCTGCGGTTAAATGCGTCCATTCTCTTTGCGCCCGGACAGACCGCCCTTAAACCGGCAGCCTTTCCTGTTTTGCGAAATATCGCCAAGCTGTTGCGCCCTTTGCCTTTTCTCCAGCGTATAGAAGGGCACAGTGACAATACCCCGTCCCAGGGCGGCAGGAGCAACTGGGATATATCCATGTTGCGCGCCCTGTCGGTCTTGAAGTTTTTTGCCGGAGAAAAGCTCTTGCCTTTAGATCGTTTGTCTGCCGCCGGTTATGGTTCGCAGCGGCCGCTCGTTCCCAATGATTCGGCCGCGAACCGGGCGTTGAATCGCCGGGTCGATTTCGTGCTGGAGAGTGTCGGCGGCTATTCTGAAGAGCTGCCTTATCTTATTGACGCAGCATATCAATTTCCATTTTAGAAGTAATGGAGACCTCGAATGGCTGAAAAAAAAGAAGAAAAAAAAGAAAAAGGGAAAGAAAAGGAAAAATCTCCCCGGAATAACAAGGTGCTATTCATAGCGGCCGGCGCGTTGGCGCTTGTCGTGCTTATTGTCGGCGTCGGCCTGGGCGCGTATTTTCTGGGAACCAAAAAATCCGCCGCTGTTTCGCCGGCGGCAGTTGAGAGCGCCGCGGTTGAGGCCGCGGTCGGCGAGGCGGAGCAGCCCGCCGCCAAGACGGCGGCCCCCCCTCCGGCCCCTCGGCCTGTTGTGCCCTCTTCGTCAAAGGTCGGGCCGATGGTTAAGATTGATGATTTTGTTGTCAATCTCCTGGATAGAGACGCGACTCGTTATTTGAAGGCTTCCGTGACCTTTGAGGTCGATACGGAAGAGGCAGCCGAGGAAATTAAAGAACGGATGCCGCAGATTCGTGATGCCATTCTGCTCCTGGTCGGCAACAAAAATTTTAACGAGCTGCGTGACCTGCAAGGCAAAATGCAGTTGCGGGCGGAATTGATCGGCCAGTTAAATACCATCCTGCGAAAAGGGCAAATAAAATTCATTTATTTCACCAACTTCGTCATTCAATAAGAGGAAATCGTGGACCGTATTCTCAGCAAAGAAGAGATCGCCGAACTTCTTTCAGCCGTTCGTGGCGGTGAGGTAGGGCTGGATGTCGAGTTAGGCCGGCAGGACGAGGAACGGCATGTCGAGGCGCTGGACCTGGCGCGGCCTCATTGGGCCTGGCGCTGGCGTTCGGTAAATTTTGATGACCTTTTTGACGGATTTGCCAAACAGGGGGCGCTGTCCTTCTCCAGTTATTTACAACAAGCCGTAACGATGAAGCGGCACAGCGTCGAATCGTTGAGTTTTTCCTCGCTTATCGGTAAACAGGAAAAAAATCCGCTATTCGGCATTGTCAAGCTTGACCCCCTCAAGAGCGTGGGGATGTTGATTTTTGATGCACCCCTGGCTTTTTCCTTTGTTGAAATTATGTTGGGCTGCGCCGTCGACACCGAGCTTTTCGTCATGGACAGGGCCATGACCGCCATAGAGGTTAATCTTGTCAAAGGCTTGATGGCCGGCAGTTGTAAAGATTTGCAGAAGGCCTTTCAACCTTTGGAAAAACTGGAGACGGCTTTGCTTAAGGTCGAGGTCAATCATAAAAAGATTAAAATGTTCACGCCGGAAACTGAACTGTTGCTGGCCAGGTTTTCTCTCTCCATCGGCAGCAAGTCGGGGATGTTGAGTCTGGCGATCCCCTATGCCGCTCTGGAGCCGTTGAAAGAAAAGTTCCAAGACGATCGGCAGAGTAATAGGCCGGCCGCGGATAATTCCTGGGCCAAAAAACTCCTGTCGGAGCTACGTGAAATGGAAACGGAGGTGGTGGCGCTTTCCGGTGAAATTACCTTGCAACTCAGAGACATTATCGATTTGCAGGTCGGCGATGTAATTGATTTGGACTATAACCCTCATGCTCCATTACGTATTCTCGTTGAACGGCAGCCATTATTTCTGGCGGCGGCGGGGACCAGAAAAGGTAAAAAGGCGGCGCGTATAATCAGAAAGATAAAACAGGGAGAAAATTATGGGAACAACGGATGCTGACAAGATTGCGCCGGAGGAAAAGATTCCCCAAGAGGATCAGGCTCAACCGGAGGTTGCAGGGGATGCGCCGGCGGAGATCAGGGATCTGGAATTTTTGTACGATATTCCTTTACAGATTTCGGTTGAAGTGGGCCGCTCTAAATTAATGGTGAAAGAGCTTCTGCAGATGCGTGACGGGCATGTCATAGAGCTTGACAAACTGGCCGGTGAACCGCTGGACCTTTATGTCAATTCCCGGCTGATCGGCAGGGGCGAGGCCGTGATTGTCAATGACAAGTTCGGCTTGCGGCTGACCGATGTCGTCAGTCCTGCCGAGCGTCTCGAAAAACTTGGATAAATGTAACTGTTCAGCTGCACCCCATCTCGGAGTCTGCGCTTACCTCGTCCGTTTTGCCCTCCTCACGTACAGGGAGTACGCATCGGAGGTCAAAACGGACGAACCTGGGGCACATCTGAACAGTTACGGCTACGAGTTTAGGA
>CAYWUR010000226.1:0-3701 GCA_964460745.1 uncultured Desulfobulbia bacterium
CCTGCGCCAGATCAACATTGGATTGCTCCAGGGAATTCGTAAAAATCTTGCCGATTCCCGAGCCGGACGTCCCGACCACGGGCGAACCGGAAGCGCCGCTTTCGGTGAATAAATTGTTGCCCATTTTCACCAAGCCGTTACTGTTATTGAATGCCGCCAAGGTAAGACGGGCCAGAATCAAGGGGTCGCCGTTCGAGAAATTACCCCAGATATTCCCCTCGTTATCGATATTCAACTTAACCATCTTGCCGGTGCCGTAACCATCCTGGGCGGCGGAGTTGATATTCGAGTCAATGGAATACTGGGTAGCCTCCATAACCATGTCTATCTGCTGGCCTGCCGTGGCCCCGTCCGCCCAGTTAAGGGCCGAGCTGGCGACCTTGACGGGCGCCGCCAGACTGCCGGCGCCGTCAAACTGCAGTGAACCGGAGGCAATTTCCTGCGCCACGCCCGCTGTGCCGCCGGAAATTTCGCCGCCGTCAACCAGGGTATGAAATTCCCACTCATTGGGATTTGTGGAGGGGTCGAGTTTGTTGAAGAAATTGGTTATCAGGTGGGTATTGCCCAGAGAATCATAGACCTCAACGGAGGAAGTAAAATTGGAGGTATCCATCGGGTCGGTTACATCGAACGGCACCCCCAGATAAGAGGTGGAAGAATTAAGATTGGTATAAACGGTAACTTCCGTTGTAGGGTTCGCCGGGCTGAAAAACTGGGTATCCACCGCAATATCGGTAACATCACTGGCGACGTTGCCATCCGTATCCAGCAGATATCCCTGTACATGATAGCCGGACGAATTTACCAGATTACCCTGCGAGTCAAAATTAAAATTTCCGGCCCGCGTATAACTGACCGATGCGTCATCAGGCGAGCGCAACATGAAAAAACCGTCTCCCTCAATAGCCAGGTCGGTATCCGATTCCGTGGTTTCGAAAGTCCCCTGGCTGAAAATAGTATCGATGGACCCTAAACCGACACCCCGTCCCACCTGTGACTCGCCGCTGGCCCCGGAAACCGAAGCGGCAAGCAGATCGGAGAAAACAGCTCTGCTGCTCTTAAAACCGACCGTATTGGTATTGGCAATATTATTGCCAATGACGCTCATCGCCTGGCCATTGGTTGCCAGACCGCTGACACCGCTATA
The DNA here is from genome assembly GCA_964460745.1 of uncultured Desulfobulbia bacterium. Classification (GTDB taxonomy): domain Bacteria; phylum Desulfobacterota; class Desulfobulbia; order Desulfobulbales; family BM004; genus CAYWUR01. The sequence continues at coordinate 1,148 of CAYWUR010000226.1, forward strand.
AAGTGAACCTAGAATACTCATCGTTTTTCTCCTTATAAACTCCTGACGCTTTTTACATCAGCCAGATGGAACTCGCCGGCATTCGTGACAATTATACTCTCACCACCGACAAGATCCACGCCGGTAACTATCCCTTTAATCAGAGGAACGGCGGTTACCGGCACGGCATCCTCGCCACTGGTGGCGCTGACCAGGATATTATATTCACCAACCGGCAATTGCCGCCCATTCTGGTCTGTTCCGTCCCAGGTGATAAAATGTTCACCCGCCTGTCGTTCATCGGCAGGCAGAACAGCGACTGTCACGCCCTGCTGGTCCTGAACATACAGATTTACATCGTCAGCGGGGCCGGCAAGATCATAACCAAGCTCCATACCGCCTTCACCAAGACTAAAATGATTTACCGCGGCAACAGCTTCCCGATCGAGGAGAGAAAGCGCGGCCAACCTCTCCATATCGCCCCCGCCACTATTCGCTTGAGCAAGATGCTCATTTATTGAAAAAAGTTGCTCCAGTGAGCTGAACTGGGAAAGCTGGGCGGTAAACTCCGTAGGATCGGCAGGCGACAACGGATCCTGATTCTGTAGCTGCGTCAAAAGCAGCCGCAAAAAATCATCCTTGCCGAGTACGCCTCTCGCTGTTGGAGCATTCACCCCAGCGGTCGGACTATTTGTTATTCCAGACACAGCAGTCATTTTTTTGACTCACCTCCTCTTATCTGTTCCATGCGCGTGTCAAACCCTTAAACTAAGACCATCCCGAACATGTCTTCTTGTCCTTGTTTCAGATACCACCGCCGTATCGGCAGCAAAAGCGACGCCCCGACCTTCTCGGCCGGCCGACGGGCTAAAAAAACGGTCTGCCGACGCCTCGCGGCGCTCATGAAAAAAGCCCTTCGTACCATCACCCCCGGCATCGACGTTTACCTGCATATCGTCTAATTTTATCCCGAGCTGGGCAAGGGCATCTTTTATTTTCGGAATGTGCTGTGCCAGTATCTCCTGCACCTGCTGGGTCTGGGTATGAATATTAGCCTTAACGCCGTCCTTATCCATCACCATCTCCAATTTAAGATGACCGAGTTCGTCGGGCTGCAATCTGACGGTAAGCGTTTTTGTGCCGCGGTGAGAACTGACCGACAGCCATTCAATGACCTGATCAACGATGTGATTTTCATTAACAGTCCTTGCCGGAGCATCAAGACCGGCTGCTCCCGGATTTATTGATGTTGACGCCAAGGGCCGCATCAATCGATCAGCGCCAAGGGCCAAGGAATCCCAGGAGTCTGTCGGCTTATCGTCACCCGATCCGGCCGTTATCGCCGGGGGCATAGTTTCAGCCGCGGCAAAAAGAATATCTGGCGTCAATCCTTTTGCGGAAACAGCCGACAAACTCGAATCGCCTTTATTCCATGATTTTGTCATTTCATCCGCTGCTTCCGGGGCAGACGGCAGACGGTAGTGAGCCAGATTAGTCTGCTGCCGCCTGGTTAATTCTTTTTCATTCTTATAAGCAGCCTTGCCGGGTATGGCCTTACCCTTTAAAAACTCGGTTAATTGCGCTTCCATGGCCACGGAAACAGCAGGGGCGGCGACAATTGCCTGCTGGTCCTGCCCGGCGGCCACCGCTCCCTGAATTAATTCAACAAAACCAAGATCAAGCGCGGCGGGCGGAGCGACTGGTTGTCCTGCCGAATCAACGGCATGACCATTGCCGCCCCCTGCAAGGAATCTGCCGGTCGGCGTTGCATCGCCGGCCGGTGCTTTATTTTGCAGCAACGAAAAACGCGGCTCGTCAACAGCATACTTTACGCCGCCCTCCAGGCCTGCCGGGATATTCCGGACAGCCGCGGCGACGTTAACCTGTTGAGCGGCCTCCTGCATGGCCGGCGACCTAACCTCGCCATCATCCGTCGAAAAAACGCCGCCCGCCACAGCCGACGACAAAGCCGTCCAATTGGCCTGCGGCTTACCGGCGACCGGTCCTGCCCACATTGCCTTCACTTCAGCCGCGGCAACAAGGCCCGGCGGGACTTTATCGGTTGCCTGCCCGTTTCCAGCCACGGCAAGGTCGATACCCGGGGAAGAACTCGCTATCGTAATCGCCCCCTGCATCATCTCTGCAATATTCGTCCCGGAATCGCCGGTCTTTGTTGCCGGCATAAGGAGGGAATCCGCCGCGGCGGGCAGATCGGCATCCACCGGCAACGAATCGACGGCCTCCTCTAAGGATTTTTCCACCGCGGCAGACGGCGGAACAGCCTCGGCGGCAATAACATCATTTTCATCGCCATCATTATGCCGACCATTCTTAAGGGCTGCCGTTTTTTGCAGAACGTGAGAAAAATCCGTGGCGGCATTATTATGGTCCGCCTTTATCGAGCCATTAAAATCGGCTGTGCTTTCTGAAGAGTTTAACGCTGGCAGCTGCATCTTATAATCTCTCTGTAGGGGAAAGTGTTACCTTTAAATGTAACTATTCAGTAGGGGCAATAAATCCCCATAAACTCGTAACCGTAACTGTTCAGATGTACTCCAGGTTCGTTCGTTTCGGC
>CAYWUR010000227.1:0-3696 GCA_964460745.1 uncultured Desulfobulbia bacterium
ATAAGGTAGGCAAAGTCGCAGACCGACAGGGTCTCTCGGACATTATGATCGGAGATCAATATCCCCAGACCTTTTTTTTTCAGAGTTTGAATGATCTGCTGTAGATCCGCGACCGACAACGGATCAATACCGGCAAACGGTTCGTCCAGCAGGATGAAGCCTGGTTCGGTTGCCAGGGCTCGCATTATTTCGACGCGCCGTCGTTCTCCGCCAGAGAGGGAGTGCGCCTTGTGCGAGGCCAAATATTCTATTTTCAGGTCGCGCATCAGGTTTTCGATCCGGTTGTTTATTACTTTTTTGGAGAGTCCCAGAGGTTCAAGGACGATCCTGACATTTTCTTCAACCGTGAGTTTTTTAAAAACCGAAGGATCCTGGGCTAGATAAGAGATGCCTTTAAGCGCCCTTTCGTGAATGGGCAAGGCGGTAATATCTTCGCCGTCCAGCAGAACACGGCCGGAGTCCGGCCGAATGAAACCGGCTATCGAGTAAAATGATGTTGTCTTGCCGGCGCCGTTCGGTCCCAGCAGTCCCACCACCGTGCCGTTTTGCACCAGCAGACTGACGCGATCGACCACACGCCGGCGTCGGTACCATTTTACTATGTCCCTTGTCTCCAGTACAGCCATGTTTCTCCTGCGTCTGTGATTGGTTATAGACGCCTGACGATCAATTGTGCGGCCGTGGCTCAGGCGCTTTTTTGGCCCGGGCTTCCGGATAGATGAAAGCCTTAACCCGCTCGCCGCCCTGTTGCGTACTACGTTCAACCACGCTTTTGCCTTCGTCGAGATAGAGGGAAATGTTATCGCCGGACACCATATTTTTATTCTGCCATGCCTTGGCATGGCCGGACAATAAAACCTTCCGTTCTCCAGCGAAGAATTCCATTGTATCGCCGGATGCCACCCAGTCGCCTTTTATTAATTTAACATTACCTTTGGCAAATATCTTTTTTACTTTTTGAAAGGCGGTGTCCGGGGAAGCCGTTGTCTTTGGCGCTATTTTTTCGGCGTCATTCTCCCCGGGCGGCGAGGCAATTGTATAGTATACCGTCATCTTGTCGGCTCTGATCGTTATATCGCCTTGTTTCGCCTCCACATGGCCCGTGAAGAGTACCGCGTCCTGATGTTCGTGAGACTCCATGCGGTCCGCCTCTATATGTATCGGCGCCGCCGCATTGTTTTCGGTGCGGCAGAGAGCCGGGCCGCTTAGCATCGTTATTGCGAAAAGAGCTAGAATAGCCGATATTAATTTCATATTTGGAAGACAGCTGTATTTTTTATAGATCGGAAAAACCGAATAAAAGATACCTCTTGTCGGCAGGATTGTAAAGTCTTCGTCTCTTTGTCCTTTAAGCCCAAAATCTAATTATTGCAGTCACTGATTATGGTGATATGAATGCCGGTAAATAAACTTTATATGTGTATTAGAAAAAAAGCCGATATTCCAGACTTATTGTTTTGGGCTGCATGCCGAACTCACTGGTGATTTGCAGATTGTCCGGACTATCGCCAAGCGGCAGCGATATGCCGGCCGCCAGTTCCGACTCGTCGGAAATGGAATAAACCGCGTTGCCGGCAATTAGCGATGAGTGATCGGTCCAGTTGGCTAAAGTGAGTAGCTGGCCGAAAAGCAGGGGAGAGAATTCATATTCCAGGGCCAAGGCGGTGTAGCTTTTTCCCAGGTAACCGCCGCCGATTGTCCGGTCGTTTTGGATGACGGCGTTCGTCTTTTCGATGGTGTCGAATCCCCGGCCGTGATGAAATTGTTCGATCCGGACGGTTACGCTGTTTAAAAAACGGTGTTCCAGACCGACGGTCAGTTCGGCATAACCGCTATCGTGGTTTTTTGTCGCAGAGGCGTAATGGCCCTCGGCCCGCACCCCCAGCCAGTCCGCTATTTCACCCTGGGTCGAGCCGCCGCAGATGAAGTATTCCCGCACTATCCCGCCAAGCAGGGCCCACTCAAAGCCGGCGTCCGACCAGGATATTCTGGCCAGGGCCGAGGAGCGGTCCCGGACCGGTCGTCGGCTCCAGCCGGTATCCGTAGAGCTGTCCAGATCATAACCAAAAACGCCGATCAGGGAAAAAAGAGACAGGTTGCCCAACCTGATGTCCGCCCGCGCCGCGTCAACGCCGGGTTTATAGAGTCGGTAAAAGGTCTGGGCCGCGAAGGGTGCAAAGAAATCATTGGGGGTGAAATAAAAGGTGGTTGCCAGGTTGATGGGCTGGCGGCCCAGCGAGATATCCATTCTGTCGGTGGATATCTGGACATAAAGCGCATCCGCGGCCAGCAGGGCTTGCCGGTGTTCGTTGTTCGTCTGGCGCCGGGCGGACAGACTGCTACGTTCCACATCAAGGGGCGGAGGCGTGGCGGATAAGCGCGATAAAGCGGCAGCAGCGGTTGATCGAGCCGCCTGTAGAACATTCAGCTTCAGTTTAATATCTTCGGTTAAGGGAGCATCAAGGAGAACCCGCAGATTCAAGGCCCAGGAGGTCTCGGTTTTTTGGGGAAATAATATGTTGTCGGCCGGGTTTTTTATGAGGCCGCCGCCCAACAGCATAAAGCCCCGCAGGTCAATTTTGCCCCGCCCCGCCGGTTCTTGATCATGGAAGGCTTTGCCGGCGGTCGGCAGGACCAGCAGGAGAATAAATATGCCAAGGGTGCAGAGATACAGCCGTAAGACATGTTTTCGCCGGGTCAATTCCGTCCCTCGTCGCCAATCAACTTGCCGTCCCGCAAACGGATGATGCGGCGGGCCCGGTCCATTACCCGCTGATCATGGGTGGAAAATAGAAAAGTGATATTTTTTTGGAGGTTCAGACGCTCCATTAAATCAAGCAGGGCCGTGGCGGTAACGGAGTCCACATTGGCGGTGGGTTCGTCGGCCAGCACAATGGCCGGTTCCGACGCAATGGCCCGCGCAATGGCGACGCGCTGTTGCTGACCGCCTGACAATTCATCGGGCCGGCGACCGGCCATTTCCCCCAGGCCCACCTCCTGTAGGATAGCCATCACCTTTTCGTGTCTTTCCCGACGGGATACATTCTGCAGGGCCAGAACAAACTCGGCGTTTTCAAAGGCGGTTAGAACCGGCACTAGGTTATAAGCCTGAAACACAAAGCCGATCCGATCCCGGCGTATTCTGGAAAGCTGCGTACGGCCTAATTGTTTCAAATTGCGGCCTTCCAACCGGACCGTGCCGCTGGTAGCGACATCGAGTGCGCCGATCAGATTGAGAATGGTGGTTTTGCCGGAGCCTGACGGCCCGCAGAGCGCGGCGAATTCCCCGCTATGGATTCGCAGGGACAGATCGTTCACAGCGGTGATTGGGATTTTACCTTGCTGATAGACCTTGGTTACCCGATCAAGTTCCACAATCGGTAATTGCTTATCCGTCTCGGTCTTGTTTGTTGTGCGGCGGTTGTCTTGCTCTTTCAATATTTCCTGCTCCTCTCCTACTCCTCAATTTTGAACGAAAATATTCGTTTCTCAACTTTCTGAGTTGCTCAACGGTTTGATTTGGCGTTGTTTATTGATATGGAAGCCAGGGGGTTATGCCTTAACCGGTGAGAAGTGAGGAGTGAGGAGTAAAAAGACGGAACGGCGAAAGCTTTTTCTCCTAACTTTTCACTCCTTACTCCTTTCCAAAGGGGAATGTCGACTATAGTCAAGGGTAATTTGTCTATTTATATTAGT
>CAYWUR010000228.1:0-3657 GCA_964460745.1 uncultured Desulfobulbia bacterium
CGGGCCGGCCGGCCGGGGGGCGGCAGTTACACAAGATGACAGGTGGAGGCTTGTCTCGCTGGTCGCTGGCCATGACAAACGGCTGTCGATCTCGCCAAGGGACCAGAAGATGACGGCGGGCGGTGAATGGAGTAATGCGCGGCCCGTTGCCCTGGACAGATTATATGCCGGCGGGATGTCTTTTCTTACCGAGCAGGATCGACGAATATGCAACGCCATCAAACGTCGGCAGGATAGTAAAGGCATATATTATGAATTTGATATGGCTGTCGTCCCTCTGCATATGATAGGCCACCCGTTGCTTTTCCTTGCGGATTCTCCGAAAAAGCCTGTGGAGTTTTTGAAAGGAGAACCGCAACTTCTTGTAGAAGAGATAGAGGGTCGGCTGTTGATTAAATTTGTCAGGGAGTTTACAGGCGAGGGGGTCACTGTCTTCCGCGAAACCCCGAGCCGCTTCAGGGTGTTTGAAATTAATGATAATCACCGGCGCATCGCCAGAATAATCGGTCAGGAAGGATTACGGGCGCCTCTGGCGGTCAGAGGTCAGGTAATGGCGGCTATCGCCAATATTTCTTCATTCATGACGATACATTCCGCAATAGCTGTTGATGCCGTTGACCGTGAGTCGGCTGCTATCGAAGATGTGCCGGCCGCCACCGGAATACATATCCATCTTATGCCCCTGGGCGCCGGCTTTAAACTGGAAATGCTGGTCAGACCTTTTGCCGTGGCCGGGCCATATTTGCCGCCCGGACAAGGCGCGCGACATGTGATCGCCAAAATCGCGGGACGCCGTCTGCAAGCCAGACGCAATCTTGAATTTGAAGAGGAAGAGGCCCGGCGAGTCGAAAGGGCGTGTCCGACCCTGGCCGCGCGAAGCGGGCCGGGCCGGGAGTGGCTCTTACAGGAAACCGAGGATTGTTTGCAGATCCTGCTCGAACTCCGGGAGATCAAGGATAAAGTAACGGTAGAATGGCCGGCGGGAGAGAAACTGTCGGTAAAAAATAAGATTTCCTTAAATCGGCTGGCCGTGCGAATCCGCAAGAAAAACGATTGGTTTGAGGTGAGCGGCCGGCTTGAGATCGATGAAAATCTTGTCATGGATATGAAAAAGCTGTTGGTGTTGATCAGGAAAAATTCCAGCCGCTTTATTCCGTTGGGTGACGGTCAATTCCTGGCGCTGACCCGGGAATTTTATAGTAGACTTACGGATCTGAATATCTTTTCCGAAAAATTAAGCTCCGGAATCGCTGTCGACTCGGACAGCGTGGCTGTCCGAGTGCATCCCCTGGCCGCCCCGGCCCTTGAAGATTTTACCGCACATCTTACCTCGTTGGATGCGGATAAGGACTGGCTGATGCAGATGGACCGACGGCGGGATACCGAAAAACCGCGTATGGAAATCCCGGCCGCTCTTCATGCCGAGCTGCGGGATTATCACATTGAAGGCTATCGGTGGCTGGGGCGGATGGCCCATTGGGGCGTCGGCTGTTGCCTTGCTGATGATATGGGGCTTGGCAAGACAGTGCAGGCCCTGGCGGTTATTTTGCGTCGGGCGCCGCAGGGGCCGACACTGGTGGTAGCGCCGACGTCGGTTTGCATGAATTGGCAAATCGAGGCCCGTCGGTTTGCGCCCCGTCTGAATGTCGGGCTTTTCGGCGGTAAAGACAGAGAGAAGTCGGTCAAGGCATTGAAGGGCTTTGACGTATTGATTGCCAGTTATACCCTCTTGCAGCAGCAGGAGAAATTGTTGGCCGCCGTGGATTGGCAAACCATTGTTCTTGATGAGGCCCAGGCCATCAAGAATATGGCGACCAAGCGTTCCCATGCCGCCATGGCCCTTGACGGCAGGTTTAAGCTTATTCTTACCGGCACCCCTATTGAGAATCATCTCGGTGAGTTGTGGAATCTCTTCAATTTTATCAATCCTGGATTACTGGGGTCTTTGGCAAGTTTTAACGAACGCTTTGCCGTTGCCATTGAAAAATATCATGATCACGAGGCGGAGAAAAGGCTTAAGAAGCTGATCCGTCCCTTTATTCTGCGGCGTGTCAAGTCGGAAGTTCTGGCGGAATTGCCGTCCCGTACGGAAATCCCCTTGTGGGTTGAAATGAGCAGGGACGAGCGGGCCTTTTATGAGGCATTGCGCCATGAGGCCCTTGATAAACTGGAGAAAACAGCAGCGCCGCCCGGCTATAACATCCAGATTCTGGCGGAAATTATGAGGCTGCGGCGGGCGTGTTGCAATGCGCGGCTGGTTATGCCGGAAAGCACGATTGTCAGCTCCAAGCTGGAGCTGTTCAGCAAGGTTGTGGAGGAACTTCTGGAAAACCGGCATAAGTGTCTGGTATTCAGCCAGTTTGTTCAACATCTTGCGATAATTCGCACTGTTCTTGATAAAAAAGGTATTGATTACAAATACCTTGACGGCAGTACACCTGTCCGGGAACGAAATAGACAGGTGGAAGCCTTCCAGGCCGGTCAGGGCGATCTTTTTTTAATAAGCCTGAAAGCGGGCGGCTTGGGTCTGAATCTGACGGCGGCTGATTACGTGATTCATATGGATCCCTGGTGGAATCCGGCGGTTGAAGACCAGGCCTCCGACCGTGCGCACAGGATCGGCCAGAAATTTCCGGTAACCATATACCGGCTGGTGACGAAAAATACCATCGAGGAAAAGATCGTCAGACTGCACAAGCAAAAAAGATGGTTGGCCAATAGTCTCCTGGCCGGCAGTGACATGAGCGCCGGGATTTCGGCGGATGAGTTGCTTAATCTGCTTCGGGAGGCTTGACGGCGCATGAAGACGACTTTTTATTTAGTACGGCATGGCGTGACTCTGGCCAACAAGGAAAACCGTTTTGCCGGACGAACGGCGGAGACTCTTCATCCTGAAGGGGTAGATCAGATACTCGAGGTCGGGGCAAGATTGCGGTCCTGCGGGATATCGTTTATATACAGCGGACCGCTTTACAGGACGGCGAGGTCCGCAAGTCTTATGCAAGAGATGCTCGGCGTTCCCGTCATTGCGGCGGAGTCCTTGAATGAAATCCGTATTCCGCATTGGGACGGGTTGACCAAGCAGGATATCCGCGCGGAGTTCGGCGACGAATATCCCGTCTGGCTCAAGGCACCGCAGGACTTCAATTCGCCTGGCTGTGAGACGCTTGCCGATGTTCAGAGTCGGGCGGTAAAGTTGATGGAGCGGCTGTTGTCGATCCACGGCGGTGAAAATTTACTGATAGTAAGCCACCTCATTGTTGTCCGGTGCATTATTCTTTATTATCAGGGCCGGTCAATAAGTGATTTCAGAACAATTAAAATAGATAATGGGGCGGTAACCCGTATTGTTGTAGATGATGCCGGCGGCGCGGCTGTCAACGATTTTCCAGGGCATCGCGAATAGCCTTTGCCATTTGCGGCGATGTAAAGGGTTTCATGGCAAAAGTTTTAACCCCCAGTATTTTTGCCCTGTCCTCGGATATTTGTTCGTTGAAGCCGGTACAGAGAATAATCGGCAGATCCGGTCGGATTGCCAGGATTTCCTTGGTTAACTGGTCGCCCCGCATAAGCGGCATGGTAAAATCAGTTATTACCAGATCGAAACGACCGGGATCTTTTTTGAAAATATGCAAGGCGTCCAAGGGGTTGGTGCAG
>CAYWUR010000229.1:0-3643 GCA_964460745.1 uncultured Desulfobulbia bacterium
CGTAACCATGCTTGCCTGCGCCCGGCTCGGCATTATTCATGCCGTGGTCTTCGGCGGTTTCAGCCCCAGCGCCTGTGCCGACCGGATCATTGATTCGGCGAGTCGGGTGCTGATCACCATGGATGCCTATTACCGGGGCGGCAAGTTTCTGGATCATAAAAAAAATGCCGACGAAACGGTGGCAATTTGTCAAAAACATGGACATGCCGTTGACAAGGTTCTGGTCTGGCAGCGGTATCCCGGTAAAGAATCAAGTCCCACCCCCATGGTCCCGAACCGTGATTATTATATGAATGACATCCTGCCGGATTATCGCGGCGCCGGGGTCAAGCCGGTTCCAATGCCGGCGGAGGCGCCGCTTTTTCTCCTCTATACCAGCGGTACCACCGGTAAACCAAAGGGCTGCCAGCACAGCACCGGCGGTTATCTTGCGTATGTGGCGGGAACATCGAAGTATATTCAGGATATTCATCCCGAGGATGTCTACTGGTGCATGGCTGATATCGGCTGGATTACCGGGCATTCCTATATTGTCTATGGTCCTCTGGCCCTTTGTGCCTCCTCGGTTATTTATGAGGGGGTGCCGACTTTCCCTGACGCCGGTCGGTGCTGGCGGATAGCGGAGGAACTTGGTGTCAATATTTTTCATACCGCGCCTACCGTTATCAGGGCCCTGCGCAAGGTCGGTCCGCAAGAGCCGGCCAAGTATGATTATCATTTCAAACATATGACCTCGGTCGGCGAACCTATTGAACCCGAGGTGTGGCGATGGTTCCACAGGGTTATCGGCAAAGGCGAGGCGGTTATTGTCGATACCTGGTGGCAGACGGAAAGCGGCGGCTTTCTCTGTAGCACCGTGCCGGCAATAAAACCGATGAAACCCGGCAGCGCCGGACCGGGAGCCCCGGGTATTCATGCCGTTATTTATGATGAGGATGGCGTTGAAATCAAGGCCGGCGAGTCGAAAGCCGGCAACCTCTGTATTAGAAATCCCTGGCCCGGGGCATTCCAGACCGTCTGGGGCGATCGGGATCGTTACATCGAAAGTTATTACGGCAGGTATTGCAGAGACCGGAACAGCAAGGATTGGCGTGATTGGCCTTATTTTGCCGGTGATGCCGCCACCCTGGCCGCGGATGGTTATTTTAGAATTCTGGGGAGGATTGATGACGTTATCAATGTGTCGGGCCACAGGTTGGGCACTAAAGAGATCGAGTCCGCCGCCATTGAGGTTGAGGAGGTTGCCGAGGCGGCGGTTGTGCCGGTTACTCACGAAATTAAGGGCAAGGAACCGGAACTTTATATTTCCTTGATTCCGGGATTTGAAGCGTCCGCCGAGATTGCGCGGAAGGTTTCGGATACGGTTTGCGCCGATATCGGCCGGATTGCCAAACCCGGCAAGGTCTGGATCGTGCCTGATATGCCCAAGACCAGGTCAGGAAAGATCATGAGACGGTTATTGTCTGCCATTTCCAACAACAAGGAACTTGGTGACATGGGTACCCTGGCAAACCCGGAAGTGGTCGAAGAAATCAAGAAGATGGTCAGGGGCCGTATTGCCCCGTAGCCTTTCTCTTTTATTGCAGATGGGCCAACAGCTTGGTTGCCAGGCTGAGAAAAACCAGAAAACCGGTGATATCGGTGGACGCGGTAATAAAGACGCTGGAACCCAGGGCCGGGTCCAGGTGCAAGGCTCTCAGGGTAATGGGTATAGCCGAGCCCAGCAGACCGGCGATGAAAAGATTGGCGGTCATGGCCATGAACAGGATGAGTCCCAGCCAGGGATTATCGAGCCAGAAATAGGCAATGACGCCCATGAAAAAGCCGATAATAAGACCATTGGAGATACCAACGCTCAGTTCCTTTAAAATAACACGCCAGGCATTGGCGCCCGGCACCTTACCCAGGGCGATGCCGCGCACGGTTACCGCCACCGTCTGCGATCCGGCGTTGCCGCCCAGGCCGGCAACAATGGGCATCAATGCCGCCAGGATAGCAAACTGTGATATGGTGTTTGTGAAATGGCTGACGACCAGGGAGGAAAGCAGTGCCGTGCCCAGATTCAGAGTCAACCAGGGGCTGCGTTGGCGGATGCTCTGGAAATAAGAGGGATTTTCATATTCTTCAGCATCGGTGCTGGCCATCCGCAGAATATCTTCGGTCGCTTCATCTCTCACAACATCCAGGGCGTTATCGTGGGTGACTATCCCGACCAGCGCGTCGCCACCGTTAACTACCGGCAGGGCGATAAGATCGTGTTTGGCAATTATCTTTGCCGTGTTCTCCTGACTTTCCTGCGCCCTGACAAAAATGACATCCGGTTTCATGATGTTGCCGATAAGGGCATACGGCTTGGCGATGATCAGCTTGCGCAAAGAGACAAACCCCATCAGACGCCGATTCTCATCGGTGACATAAGCGTAATAAATAGTTTCCTTGCCCGGCCATTCCCGCCGTAATTTTTCCAGGGCCTGCGTCACGGTAATGCCGGGAGTCAGGGTCACATAATCGGAGGTCATGATGGCGCCGGCGGTTCTTTCGGCATAGGAACTGAGTTTCCTGATGTCTTCCCGTTCGGCCTTGGCAAGCAGGGGAATGACCGAATCCTGTAAATCGGCCGGCAATTTTTTAAAGAGATCGACCCGCTCATCGGCGGACATTAAGGTTAAAAGGTCGGCCAGCCGGTCATCGCTGATGCTTTCCGTCAGCTCGACCTGTAAGTTGAGATCCAGATGGCCGAAGATTATGGCGCGTCGTCTTGGCTCAACAAGGTCCAGGATTTCCCAGATGGCGTCGACTTTAAAGTCTTTGATCTGGTCTGCCAGGCTGGCGTCCGGAATGGCGGCGCAATATTCCCGGCGGGTCTGATTGTCGCCTTTTAAAAGAAGGGATTGAAGGGAATCCGAATGTTTGGGGTATTTCATGGTTCACCTCCAGTCTGAGCGGTTGGTGTCAGTCCGGGGAGGGAACCGGTAGGTTTATCGGAAAAGCGTAACCGTGGCCGTTTCTTCCTTCAGACTGTCCACACAGCGCTTCAGCTGAATGGATGATGATCTAGGCAATATATTCGATGATGAATAACTACTGCCAGGGCTGGGGTCGTCCATATACTTTTCTATAGTTTCAGATAGTGTCCCCCGTCTTCGATAAAATCATCATTTCCGGGCAGACGCAGATTAATCTTTCGGCTGTATCAGGAAAGACGGCCATGTTTTTTATCGGCGCCGCAACTGAAAAGCCTTTTTTAATAACGAAAAAACTCGCCTATACTAACTGTAGAGGCAAGGGCCTGTCAACCAAAAAGAGAGTTTTCGTCCGGAGCGGTAACGGTTGACCGGCCTCTGCCGGCCGGTCAGGGGGAGATTTTCATCAGCTTTTTGATTTCACCGATTACCACAAGAATATCTCCTCTCTGGAGCGGATCATCGGCTTTTGGGATGAAATTGTATTCACGTTCACCGCGTTTTTTTATGGCAATGGCCTGCACGTTGTAACGGTTAGTTAGATTGATCTGCCGCAAATTGCGGCCGGCCCAGTCATGAATGGAAATTTCTTTGAGGACTATCTCTTTATTGTACGGGAAGTATTCGATAAAACCTGGAATAGTTATGCGATTGGCAAGCTGCTTGGCGGCCATGTATTC
>CAYWUR010000230.1:0-3625 GCA_964460745.1 uncultured Desulfobulbia bacterium
GACATCAAATTTGACTTTCTGTCCTTCCTTCAAGGTCTTAAAACCATCCGCCTGGATAGCGGAAAAATGCACGAAAACATCTTCCCCATTATCCTGTGTTATAAAACCAAACCCCTTTGCCTCATTAAACCACTTTACGGTTCCCTCAAACATTTGCTTCTCTTACCTCCTCTTGTTTTCGGTTGATACTCCCCCCAAAAAAATCAAATAAATTATAAAACGGAACGCAGGATAAGCAATAGAGTAAATACCAATAGACAATGGGTAGAGATAATACCTATTCTGGCAATTATGCTTTGAATGACACAGTCGGGGAAAAATTGAATCGGTCTGGATTTGCCGCGTATTTTATGCTGCTGACCAGCATAACGCCTTGCTATTATTGATTTTCTTACATAGATGACAAATCAGTCCAATAAGCAGAAAAGTAAAATTACCGATTACCGGCCGCCGAGACACTCCAGTTATGCACTGGGTATTAATATGGATAAAAGCAGTTAAAAGATGGGAGGCGCTACGGGGAAAAATCAGCAGATCCCGACGCGGCAATCTGCAAATTTCTTTTTAGTATCAAGAACTTGCGGCAAATGTTCAACAAAAAGATCCACCAGGCCCGGGTCAAAATGCTGTCCTTTTTCCCGCTTTATTTCAAAAACAGCATCCTCAACCGGCCAATCCTTTTTATAAGGGCGTTCGGAAGTCAAGGCGTCAAACACATCACACACCGCCACTATCCGGCCGGCAAAAGGAATATCATCCCGGCGTAAACCCTGAGGATAACCACTGCCGTCCCACCTTTCGTGGTGGGTTAAAGCGATGGTTTTTGCCAGCCGTAACAATTCAGAGCTGTGGCCTGAGAGTAATTTGGCGCCGATGCTGCTATGGGCCTTCATCTGTTCAAATTCATTCTCGTCCAACTTGCCCGGTTTGAGCAGGATATTATCTCCTATCCCGATTTTGCCCACATCGTGCATGGAGGTTGCATGAAACAGCAATTCACTCTCTTCGCCGTTCAGTCCGGCCGCCTGGCCCAAAATTGCACAGTAATGGCTCATCCTGGCAATATGCATCCCGGTTATGTTATCACGATATTCAGCGGCCCTTGCCAGCCGGTGTACGATCTCCAACTGGGTCTTCCAAAGTTCACTGGTCCGTTCTTTTACCAACTCCTCAAGCTGATCGTGATGGCGCTTGAGTTCCAGTTCGGCCCGCTTGCGCTGCTCTTCCGCTTCCATCTCCTTCGTTACGATGGTAAGCACCCCAAGCGAGAGACATATTTTGTCCCGGCCGTAAATCTCAACATTGGCCTGATCTTTCAGCCAGACATTCCGGCCCTTGCCGGCGGTAATTTTGTAAACCGCTTCGATCTTGCCGCTTTCCTTGCCGGCCTCGCGCAAACTGTCCCGGGCATCACCCATCTCCAGCCGGGTCATGGTCTCCTTGCTGACAACGGCATCAAGTTCGGGACAGTTATAGACACATCGTCCGGTAATACTATCGCCAAAGACCTTCGTCACCTCGGCTGATTTACAATCGAGAAGTTCCATCAACCGCTTGCCGGCGAACTCATGCCATATTTTCTTTTCTTCCTCTCCCCAGGCGGAGATATAAGGAATAACATGACTGCCGATGTTATCAAAAGTGCGAAAACTTATTATAGCCTCCGCCAACCTTTGCTTAAGTTCCCAGCTATAATCACCACTTAAAATGCGGCCATGATAATCACTGTTGATAAGCCATTTAAAATCACGCTGATAAAGCATGGTCCGTTCCGTTTTAGATACTTATTATTGCGCCTGCCGGGCGGCTGTTATTAAAGACCACACGGCAGACGGACAGGATTCCAAACCGCGGCATTTCGAATCATTTAAGCATGGCCAGAACTTTGTCGACAATATGATCAGCGCTAAGGCCGAACTTCTCATAAAGGACTTTGGCGGGTGCGGAGGCGCCAAAATGATTGATGCCGATAACCGCCCCGTTATCCCCCACATAACGATGCCAGCCCTGGGAACAGCCGGCCTCCACGGCGACACGTGTTTTTATGCGAGGCGGCAGCACGCTGTCTTTATAGGCGCTGCTCTGTTCTTCAAATAATTCCCAACTCGGCATGCTCACCAGCCGGGAGGAGACGCCCCGCTTCTCCAGAATAACCGCGGCCGCCAAAATCAGGGATATCTCCGTGCCGGTGGCTATCAGAATAAGAGCCGGCGAGCTCTCCCCCACTTCCTGCAAGACATAGCCTCCCCTGGCAAGACCGGCGGCCGAGGCGTAATTATCCCTGTCCAGCGTCGGCGCCGCCTGCCGACTCAGAGCCAAGGCAACCGGACCTTCTTTATGCGTTATCGCGATTCGCCATGCCTCCGCCGTTTCATTAGACTCCGCCGGTCGAATAACAACCAGGCCGGGTATAACCCTGAGCGCGGCCAGATGCTCAACCGGTTGGTGTGTAGGACCGTCTTCCCCAAGGCCGATACTGTCATGGGTAAAGACGTAAATCACATGCAACCCCATAAGAGAGGCCAGACGGATAGCCGGCCGCATGTAATCGGAAAAAACCATAAAGGTGCCGCCATACGGAATTACGCCGCCATGCAGGGCCAGGCCGTTCATAATGGCGCCCATGCCGTGTTCCCTGACGCCGAACCGGATATTCGGCTGGTCATAACTTTCCGGCCCGAAATCAGCGGCCGCCGAGATATATGTTTTATTAGAGGGCGCCAAATCAGCGGACCCACCGAGCAATGTCGGCAGTTTCGCGGCAATGGCATTCAAGACCTTCCCGGAAGCCACCCGGGTAGCCATACCCTTGGCATCGGCGGGAAAAACAGGGATATCCCGCTCCCAGCCATCCGGCAAATCCCCTTTTACGCCGGCCTGCCAGGCGGCGGCGAGATCCGGATAGGCATCTCCGTACGCGGCAAAAACTTTCTCCCAGTTCTCTTCATCCTCTTTTCCCCTGTCAACAGCCGTGCGGAAATGACGCAACGCCTGTTCTGGTATGAAGAATAACGGTTCAAGAGGCCAACCAAGGTTATCTTTTGTAAGACGCGCTTCTTCCGGACCAAGCGGTTCGCCATGCACCGAGGCCGCCCCTTGTTTATTGGGACTGCCGAAGCCTATTTGAGTCCGAACGGCGATAAAAGAAGGCCGGTCGTCGGCACGGGCGGCCTGCAGAGCGGCCTCGATGGCCGGCAGATCGTTGCCGTCGGCCACCTGCTGCACATGCCAGCCATAGGCCTTGAAACGTTGGCGAGTATCATCCGTGAAGGCTAAAGCCGTGCTGCCTTCGATTGAGATATGGTTATCATCATATAAATATATGAGCTTGCCCAATTTGAGGTGTCCGGCCAGGGAGGCCGCCTCATGGGAGATTCCTTCCATAAGGTCGCCATCGCCGACAATGCCGTAAGTATAGTGATCCACTATCGTATGACCGGGCCGATTAAAACGCGCGGCCAGAAAACGCTCGGCCATGGCCATACCGACCCCGTTGGCAAATCCCTGCCCCAGTGGACCGGTAGTGGTCTCCACCCCCGGCGTATGGCCGTATTCCGGATGACCGGCGGTCCTGCTGCCCCATTGCCGAAAATTTTTCAATTCTTCCAAAGACAGGTCATAGCCG
>CAYWUR010000231.1:0-3596 GCA_964460745.1 uncultured Desulfobulbia bacterium
AACAGTTACGGTTACGAGTTTAGGGTAATTTGTTGCCTTTGCTGAATAGTTACCATTTTGTAAAGGTCGTAAAAGTGGAAAGAAAAATCATGAGCCGGCTGCTTTATTGGCGAGACAAGTCTGTCAGAAAGCCGCTATTGTTGCAGGGAGCCAGGCAGGCGGGAAAAACGTATCTGCTTAAACAATTTGGCCGGGATCACTTTACCGCCTGCCACTATTTTGATCTTGAAGAACAAAGAGCCGCGCTTTCCAAGATTTTTGAAGACTCTTCTTTGAACCCCAAAGTCATAACCGACAAGTTAAGCTTTGTTTCCGGCAGGGTAATTGATACGAAAGATGATCTTCTGATTTTAGACGAAATCCAGGCCGTACCGAGAGCGTTGACCGCACTCAAATATTTCTGCCAGGATATGCCTCAACTTGCCGTGGCGGCGGCCGGTTCAAACCTTGGTGTTGCTACAAGTTCGGAACCTTTCCCTGTCGGCAAAGTTGAATGCCTGACTTTGTATCCCCTCACTTTTGAAGAATTTCTTGCGGGAACAGGGGAGGATCTTTCCCTGAAATTTCTGGAAAATTTTCATGGCGGGCGAATAGATGCTGTTTATCACCAAAAACTTTTTGAACAACTGAAAACATATTTTGTTACAGGCGGCCTGCCGGAAGTGGTTCAAAAATATGCCGACAACAAGGAGACCCCCCTTGTCGCGTTCAGGGCGGCAAGAGAACTCCAGCAACAGCTTGTTTTGCATTATGAAAGTGATTTTTCAAAATACTCCGGCAGTACAAATTCCCGGCATATTGAACGAGTTTTCAGAGCCGTTCCCGCACAACTTTCGAGATTCCAAGAGAAAAAATCAAAAAAATTCAAATTTAAAGATGTTATCTCCAAAGGGTACAGAAGCTACGAAGATCTTGCCGACCCCATTGACTGGTTGATCAAGGCTGGTCTGGCCCTTAAGGTACAGACCAACCGCCATCCGTCTCCGCCGATCAAGGCCGGCGCGGTTGAAAACAGCTTCAAACTTTTCCTGTTTGACATAGGCCTGCTGGGCGCAATGAACAGTCTGAGCCCCGAAAGTATTATGTTGTACGATTACGGTTCATACAAAGGATATTTTGCGGAAAATTTCATCTTACAAGAATTATATTCACATGGAATCAGTAACATTGTCACCTGGGTGGGGAAAACATCTGAAATCGAATTTATCGCCGAGATAGACAACCGGATCATCCCCATTGAAGTTAAGGCCGGCGTGAACACAAAGGCCAAAAGCCTACAGGCCTTCATTGACAAGTATAACCCTCTGTATTCAATAAAATTCAGCGGCAGTCGGTTTGGCAGGGATCATCACCGTAAAGTCGACAACTACCCACTCTATATGGTTTCAAAATTCCCTGAGTTGTCCCTGCCTGGCAGGCAATGAATGATGACTAAGTATTTATGCACTTTGGGTGAAAATTTAAATACTCAAGCAAATAACTCTTGCCGACCTGCCTGGCGCCTTGGAGCAGCAAGCGATATTTAGGTTACGAGAAATGGTTTGCCCATGAAGTTAAAGCAGGTCTCGACGAAATGCGAAGTGGTGATGTAGCGGCACCCGAAGAGGTAAAAACCAGGTTTGAAGAGTGGGGTGCATTTATTCCTTGGAAGATGTTGCGGCAATGAAGAGGAGTGTTAAGTTTTACCTTGACATCTCCAAAAAAATATGCAAAATGGAGTTATGTACTCCAGAATTATTAAAATTCCCCGAAATAAGAGCTTTTTCCTGTTTGGTCCGCGTGCCACCGGCAAGACGACCTGGATTCAAAAACATTTTCCGGCCGGATTAAAAATCGACCTGCTGGAATCGGAAATATACAATACATTGTTGGCATCTCCAGCCAGGCTGGCGGAATTAATCCCGCCGCATTTCAATGACTGGCTGATAATAGATGAAGTTCAGCGCATACCTGAATTGTTAAACGAAGTACACCGCCTTATAGAACAGCGAAAAATAAAATTTGTGCTGACCGGTTCCAGCGCCAGGAAGTTACGCGCCAGGGGCGTTAATCTGCTGGCCGGCCGCGCCGTAACCCGTTTTATGTTCCCGCTGACCGCCGGTGAACTCGGCAGTGATTTTTCCTTGAGCAAATCATTACGGTTCGGCCATCTCCCGGCAATATATTCAGAACCGGATCCCGCCGACTACCTTGCAAGTTACGTTCGAACCTACCTTCGAGAGGAGGTGCAGCAAGAAGGATTAACCAGAAACCTGCAAACTTTTGCCAGATTTCTGGAAGCCGCCGGCTTTTCTCAGGCATCAACTCTCAACATTACCGAGGTGGCAAGAGAATGCCGGGCAAATCGCAAGCTGGTCGAGGAGTACTTCCATATCCTTGAGGATCTTCTGCTGGCCCATCGTTTGCCGGTATTTACCAAACGAGCAAAAAGAAGAATGGCGTCACACCCTAAATTTTTTCTGTTTGACGTTGGTGTTTACAGAGCAATACGTCCAAAAGGCCCGCTGGACAGCCCCGAGGAAATAGACGGCGCTGCCCTGGAGACTCTGGTATTCCAGGAATTAAGAGCAGTCAATGATCTGTATGGACTTGGCTATGAACTTTATTATTGGCGCACATCAAATGGTATGGAGGTGGATTTTATTCTTTATGGTGAAAACGGTCTGGTGGCCATAGAGGTAAAACGGGCGGCAAAAATTCGCGGTAAGGATTTCCGAGGTCTCAAGGCATTTTCCAAAGATTTTCCACAAGCGGACCTGCTCTTGTTTTATGGCGGCGAAAGAGAAATGTTTATTGACAACATAAATCTTGTGCCGACAAAAACAGCCATAAGCACACTACCTGCTCTCCTCGGCAAATACCGGAATCAGTGAGGAGAACTTAAGACTTAAATCTTATAAACCGAATCATCCGCCAACAAAAAGCCGTTTTTTTCAAAATGTGCGTCAAAGCTGAAGGCAGTCTGTATTTCCCGGGCGGCCATGATGACAAAGCTGAGGCAGTCTACCAGGCTGACCTTTTTCTGTTTGAGCGCGATAAGCCGGTTTACGGCTTTTTCATGCCAGTGGGCGTCAACCCAGATAATATCGAGCAGCGGCAGAATTTTATCCTGAAAATCCAGGACGGCATCCATGCCGACCCTTCGCTGGAGCAATGCCGTGGTTTCAACCAGGACATACGAACTGGTGAGCAGTTGGATATTGTTTTCCGCAAAAGATTGAAAAAGCCCTTTCGCCCGGACATGCATATAATCATTTCTCACAAGAAAGGCAAAAAGCCCGGAGGTGTCGGCAAAAACCGTCATCGATACGCCTCCTCAAGATATTGATCGTGTTTTATCGCGATATCATGGCGCTTTGCCTCGTATTTGCCGCCGACCTTTAACGCCTCCCGATATAACGTGGCCCTCCCGGGTTTCCGGGTCATCAGCAACTGATCAACAGCCCGGCGGATTACAGCGGCAAACGACACCTGCTCCCGGTTCGCCAGCTCCTTTATCCTTTGATATTGCTCATCCTTAAACTGCACTTGTGTACGAATCATTTTTCCTCCTTGATATCAGAACACCAATTATGACAACATAATAACATCATGAA
>CAYWUR010000232.1:0-3494 GCA_964460745.1 uncultured Desulfobulbia bacterium
ATTTGACGAGCGGCCCGTCGTCGATGGTTGCCACCTTTTCACAGAAACGCACCTGGTAGCGGTCGAAAATTGGGGAGAGCAGGCGCTCGTGCTTGCCCGCCTTAATCGGCCCGGAAAATATCGCAAGACTGTATCCTTTAACCAAATTGGCGCCCAGCATGATGTGGTCACGGCAGACAGCACAGGCCGAGGCTGGGTTGCCGATCCATGCGTCATTTTCTGCTTCATGAGAGGATGGCCTTTTGCCGCAGAAGGGACAAAGCTTTTTTTCAAGCTCATTGTTGAACCGGTTGAGAAAATCGCCGATCACGCCATATTGCGCCATATCCAGTCGCTGGTATTTGCGGCTATCCATGTTGAAAAGGTGTTCGTCCCAGAGATCCACGAAGTTCCCTTGGCTGAACCGGGCCGGGCTAGCCGGAGTCATGGTGACGCCGAGACTTGCCTGGCCATGCGAGATTTCAAAGAGCCACTGGTTGAGTATCCGCACTTCCGCCCCGATTTTTTCCCTGGTTTGCCGGGTGTTGGCGGCAAGAAGATGGAACTTGCCGGCGGCATTAAGAAATACTGCGGTAAAAGGAAGGCCAAGAGCGCGGCACAGGGCATCCGCCGCCAGCTCACTGATCAGGGAAACGGCGAAAGAACGACCGCGAAGCAGCTTGGCCCGCAGGCGGTGATTCTCCCCGCCAGCCGCAAAGATGAAATCCTGGATGCCGTAAAAATCCCCGGAAACCAGCAGGAATTTTTCCGGCGCATTGTCATCGATTCCCTTTGTCGACAGAGTGTCGGTATCCCTATGATAGATGTAAAGCGGTACTGCCAGGGAAGCCGTAGTCCGGCAGTGGTCGTACAGAGAAACATCGGGCACGACCTTGCCTGCTCTGGCGGCTGGAACCTGGAAACAAAAGGTGGCGAGCAGACTGTCGAAATGTTCCGCCCATAGCGCCAGACTGTCGTTTTTATGGGGCAACTTGCCCAGTTTGCCGATAAAATCGTCAAAAAGGCGTTGATATTCATCTTTAGCAGCGTCCTTGCCGATTTTCTCGCGGTTCACCGGGAAAATGCTCCTGGCGGAAAGCGGTTTCAATGCATAGCAAGTTTTATAGGCACTGCCGGATTCATACTGTTTACGGGCGGCCTCATTCGGGGACAGGGCCTCCAGTACGGAAACCAGCCTGGTCGAACGATACTCGGAAAAATGAATCGGCCGACCATCGGTAAAGGAGGCGCGATCCAGGCCGGAGCTCAGACAATCGGCCTGAGTTATACATTGCTGCATCGGCGTTTCCGGTTTGTGATGGCAGGCGGCAAGATTGATGAAGCTGTCCCCCTCACCCCAGCCAGGCTGATTGAAAACCGCAGGCAGCCGATCGAAATACGCTTCGATAAAAGCTGCCGTGTAAAGGGCATGACGATGGGAGGGAATTCCTTTCCAGCTCGGCTGGTAAATCTGTTGGTTGCTTTCTTCATACCCGGCGGGCAAGGTCATACCTTCCTGCGCAAATTTCCCCACGTCATGTAGCAGTCCGGCCAGGGCTATTTTCAATACCGTATCGTCCATTTCCTTCTCCCTGTTTTTTCGTAAAAAACAGATTAATTTCTTTTTAAAAAGCTCTTCCAGCTTTGCAACGTTGCACGAGGGTTTACAAGGGCAATAAGACTAATATTAAAAGCTCATGGTTTCTTCTTCTGGCCCTTGCTCTTGCCTGATAAAATCTTTCCGTGAAACCGCCCTTTTCAAGGAATTTTTTCTCCAGGCTGGTCCGGGCCACGGCCACCAGCTTCAATTCCGTTTTTTTGGAAGTACCGGATGTGCTGTCCTCAGCCCTCGGCGATGTTCTACTTGCCGCTCCTGGCCGCCTGCACCATCTGGTCGCGGGTGCGGTCACGTCGGCTGATGAACCGCTTACAAAAAACCACGGTGGCGGCGTGAGGATGCCTGAAATGAACGTGCTGCCACGCATATCAGTCCTCCCAGCGATACTGCGTCGGCAACTGCGGCGGCATCTTGCGGATGCGCACTCTTTCCATCTCCTCGAACAGCATGGCGAGAAAGTCTTTTTGCAGCCAATCCCTGAACTTTTTCCAGGCGTCCTTGCCGATTGGGGTCCGGCCGTGGGCCAGAATGGAATCGTTCCTGGTGCGAATATAGTCCTGCAGGTAAGAGAGTTTCTCGGCGGCGAAGCGACTGGCGGCGCTATCCGTCAACTTGCCGACAAGTTCCCAGGCGCTGAAAAGCCCGGCTTGGAGTCTGCCGTTACGGCCAGGGAGCAGATTAAAATTTTCCGGCAGTTGTTCTGTCGTTATATCTGAAGTGTCAATATTGCAGCAGCTTTTCAGGAGCCACTGGGCAGTCCATTCGACCAGCCTGTAGCAGCGGGCCACGGCGTCATCAAAACGGCCCTGTGCGGCCCGGCGTTCTGCGTTTAGCCAGAGTTCGAGCAGGAGGGCGGGTTCCTGTTTGGCAGACGGTTTAACAAGCAGGCGTAGCCCTGCCATAAGCTCCCCCAGATCGCTACCGATTACACTCTGGTATATCTCAAGTAGCCGTATGGCCTCATGGTGTTCAAAGCGATCCCAGGCGGCAAAGGCACTGGAAAGATCGCGGGCCCGGTTCAGGCGGTTGCGGAGGGCGGTGTTGCGGGGCGGCCGGATATCGGCCAGCCCGACAGCCGCTTCATCGTAAGCATACCGCTTCCAGGCGCCAAGGAAAGGGGACATGGAGCGGCGCAACCGGATGGCGTCGATATTGGCGGGGGCGCTTGTCTCGGTGCCGTTTCGTACCTTAATCAGGTCGGCCCGGTTGCCGGTGACCAGTTGCAGATCGATATTTTCCTGTTCAAGGACGGCGGTAACCAGGGCGGCGGTCATGCTCTTGGTGCCGCCGGTGTAATCGGCCACCAAAGCGGCCTCGGGAAATCTGACAATGAGTTCCGTGAGTTTTCGGGAAATCACAGCGGTTGCTTCATCAAGATCGTCGGCCGGTACTGCGGCCACTTCATAAGAGTCATCGGCCAGACCGACCTGTGCCGGAATATTGGGCAAGGACGGCCTTGTGTCCTGTTGATCGGCTTTGACAACTGCTCCCCTGCCAAGAATCAGCTCGTCGGAGCCGGGCCTACCGGTGCCCTGATCCCGCCCGGAACAGGCAAAGACGACATAATCCGGCCTTATTTCTCTGATGGCCGTTAGGATAGGCTGATGCGAGCCGCCAACGGTGCAGATCAGAATTTTTTTTGTATCCATCCTATCTCCTTCAAAATCATTCTCGATTTTTTCCCGTACCCTTTAACATTATCCGCTCCCTGCCGATTCGCAGGCCGTATCGGGTGTCCGGTCTGTCACCGACAGCGGCGATCTCCAACAGGCGGGCGTTGGCGGCACCAAAGATCTGCAGAATGTCGCGGTTAATTGTGGACTTGTAGGACTGAAAATGTTCCTGTGTCAGATTGGTGATACTGTATGTGCTCATTATTACTGGCATCCAGTGGGCC
>CAYWUR010000233.1:0-3455 GCA_964460745.1 uncultured Desulfobulbia bacterium
ACAGCATCTAAAACTTCCCGCACCGCTTTAGCCAGAGTTCTTATGTCAACCGGTTTCATGATAAATTTTCTGATTCCAATTTCTTTTGCCTTTTCCTTCGATATTATGGAACTATAACCCGTGCATAAAATAACGGGAAGATCCGGTCGAATTTGCAATACCTGCCTGCCCAATTCCGCGCCGGTCAGGTTGGGCATGGTTTGATCCGTGACAATAAGGTCAAAAACATCCGGGGAGGAGCGAAAATCTCCAAGGGCCTTCTCACTGCTGCAATGTGCCGTGACCCTGTAACCGAGGCTCTCCAGGGTTGCCCTGTACACGCCGGCAATAGTTTCTTCATCATCAATCACCAATATATGTTCATGGCCTTCAGGAAGCGCCTTGTTTTCTTCCGTTTTAATTTCCGTTGCCTTTGCCGGCACAACGGGCCAGTATACTCTAAAGGTGGAACCTTTATTAACCGTGCTTTCAACTTTAATAAAACCACCGCTGTTCCGAACAATTCCAAGGCATAGCGCTAATCCCATACCAGTCCCCTTACCGACCTCTTTGGTGGTAAAATAGGGTTCAAAGATCCGGCCGAGTGTTTTTTTATCCATGCCGTGTCCGGTATCACGCACCATAAGTTCTACAAACGTCCCCGGCGAGACGCCATATTCATTTACCACATCTTTCTCGCTCAACTCCACCCGCGACAGCCTGATGGCCAACACGCCCTGCTCTTTCTCCATCGCGTGCAGGGCATTTGTGCAAAAGTTAACCACCAGCTGATGTATATTTGTCGGGTTCGCCATGATGGAACCGCACCCGGCATCAATCTCTTCCCGTATCTCAATGGTTGAGGGCAAAGAGGCATGCATTAACTTCACTGCTTCCTTGATTAT
The DNA here is from genome assembly GCA_964460745.1 of uncultured Desulfobulbia bacterium. Taxonomy (GTDB): domain Bacteria; phylum Desulfobacterota; class Desulfobulbia; order Desulfobulbales; family BM004; genus CAYWUR01. The sequence continues at coordinate 885 of CAYWUR010000233.1, forward strand.
CACGGCCGGATTCAGCAGCTGCTGAGTATCCTGATTTTTGCGGCTGAAGGTGAGAATCTGCCTGACCAGTTCCTTGGCGCGATCGCTCGCCTTCAGCACCTGGTCTATATAGTCTCTGGTTTTACTTCCTGCCGGGAGATCGCCGCCGGCCAGATCGGCATAGCCGATGACCGCCGACAGAATATTATTAAAATCATGGGCAATACCGCCGGCCAGGGTGCCGATAGCCTCCATCTTATAGGCATGTAGTAATTCCTCTTCCATCTTCTTATGTTCCGTTATATCCCTGGCAATATGCACAATATGCTTAAAATCCCCCTTCTCGTCCAGAACCGGAGCCGTGGTCACGGTAAAGATTCTGGCCAGGTTTTCATGGACTATAGTTTCAGTATGAAACCCCAAATCATTGATGGAATCAAGTTCAGGACAGCTGGGACATGGAACGCTTGCGCCGCGGAATACCTCGTAACATAATTTGCCGGTTAATTCCCCGGGGGATAATTTAAAAAAATCGTGAGCCGCCCTGTTGGCCTTTATTATCCGCATATCCCGATCTTGAATAGTGACAATATCAGCCATTGCGTCAAAGGTATCTTTCCATTCCTTCTCGCTTTGCCTCAGTTTGTTCTCACTCCCCTTCCTTGCGGAAATATCATGAATAATCGAATATAATAATTTTCGGCCATGCCTTAAAATCGGCCCGCTGTAAACCTCGACGTCCTTAATTTCTCCAGAGGCCAGGCGATGCTGAAAATAAAAATGCTGCTGTTCCTCATCTCCGGCCCGCGCCATTGCCAGCCGGATCTTTTCTCGTGACAATATATTGATATCAGACAGATTTTTGCCGACAAGTTCATCCCTGCCATATCCATAGAACAAACAAGCCGCCGGATTTGCATCAACAACGACGCCTGCCGCCGGGTCGACGATCAGCATGATCGAATGATTATTCTGAAACAGACTGCGATACAAATTTTCACTTTCCCGAGTGCTCTCTTTCCGCTCCATCATATGCATATTATCGAGCCCCATCTGCGTGTAATTACATTATCGGCCTGCAAAAAGCCTGCTGTTGCATCCGGATTCCAGGGAAGGCGCGTCTCGATATCCCCACGTGGCAAGGATTGACTATAACAAAACAACGGTGTTGAATCAATAAGACAAGAGTCCGGTCCGGCAAGAAATCAGGGGATACAAAATTAAATTTTTCCGGGCGGCCGTGGCGTCTCAGCGGGACTATTCATCTCCTCGCACAGTTCCGGGTAGAGTTTTTCAGCGCATTCAGGGCAGATGCCGTGGCTGAACCGGGCATCCGAATGCTGGCTGAGATAGGCCTCAAGCTGTTTCCAGTAGCCCTCGTCATCACGGATTTTTTTGCAGGAGGCACAGATGGGGATAAAACCGCTCAAGGTTTTGACCCTGGCCAACGCCTCTCTGAGTTCGGCGATGATCCGCTCCCGTTCCTGCTCGCTTTTTATCCGATAGAGCCGGGCTGAGGCCATGGTCAGGCAGACGGGAACAAGAAAGGCGGTGAGGATGGCGAAGAGCATGAGGGTGTGTCGTTTCGCGTCAGCGCTGAACCGGGAAAGTTGTTCCGGGTTGACAAACGATATCTGTTTCCAGATGATTGCCGCCGGCGCCAGAACGGCCCGACTCGCCTGAAAAGGCTGGGGGGAACCGGTACTTGATACCACATCGCCGCGCAGGGGCGTAATAGTGGTAAAGGTGAAGAGTCCGTGCCGGCTGCGGAACTGGCCTTTTTTTCGCCTTTGGATAATCCGCCATTCGTCGGGGAATCTTGAGGCAAAGGTGCGCTTATGCCCTAACATAAATCCCCATTCGTCCGCCGGATTATCGGAAAGGAGGAAATACGCATCTCTGTTTATCAATATCGGGACGCCGGTGATTTCGCCCAGACGCGTTGACATCATATCCGACCCCGAATCATCATCCTTGGCTGCCGCGGAGAAATCGCGGAGATGCTCAAAAAGGAGACGACCGAGATAATTGAGGATGATCACCCCCCGCTTTTCACCTTTTCGATCATATACCGGGGTCCCGAAACGGATCATTGGTTTCAGCGGCTGCTCGATTCGACCGTACTCTATATTCAAATCCATGGGGGAAATGTAGATTTGTCCCCGGGCAAGGTTGATGGTATCGCGAAAATAATAGCGCAGTGATTTGTCCTGGAGCCGTTCCCGCGGCACGATTTTCGGGGTGTTATCGCGGAAATCCACCCGGAGGCGCTCCAGGCCGTGCCGGTCCAGATACCGCACCTGGTCGTAAAGTTTACGGTTGGCGGCAAGGTTGCAGAACATGCGGCTGAGTTTTTCCCGGCTTTCCCGGCCGCCCTGGTCAAGAAATTCCGCCAGCACCGGCGAGGCCGCGATGATCCGAAGATCAGCGGTTATATTACTGAATATGCCTCTATCCATGGCCTCCTCATGGCCGAGGTTGGCCTTTTCACTGGCCTTGAGAATAGCCATGTCACCACGGGAATGGGTTAGATAGAAGCCGGCAGGAAGAAAAAAGCAAACTGTTTGCCGAGCCCCGTCCGGCGGGAGAATA
>CAYWUR010000234.1:0-3437 GCA_964460745.1 uncultured Desulfobulbia bacterium
GTCATATTGGCCTCGACATACACTCCGGCAAAACCAGCCGTCGCCTTAACATCGGCAGCGGCGGCGGCTGCATCTTCCATCAGTACCGCAACGGGGTTCTGGCTGCCGTCGGCATTGCCGGAGGCGTATGCCTTCAGTTTACCGCTTGCCGTTACCCGGCCAAGAATAGTGCCCTTGACCAGATCGGCCCCGGCAACAATGGTCAGGGCTGGGATCAGCGCCGGACCGTAGGTGTCGTCAGCAACATATGCCTTGCTGTCTTTTGAATATTCCGTTGTCATGAATCTTCTCCTTTTTAATAAGCTTTATCTGTTAAGCATTAATTTGCGAGGTACGAGGTTCGAGTAGGAGCAGGCCACGCCCGCGACCACTCCTCGCCATCTCTTTACCCGTTAACCATTGCCGCCATGTCCTTGCCGATGACCTCGGCCTCCGCAAATTCAGCGTCGACTTTTTTGTCCTCTGCATCCGGCCTGGCCATGTCCTTGAACAGGGGGTGTTCCGAGAATGAAAGCAGAAAATCCTGGAAGAACTTGAGAGGCTCGACCTTTTTAGTACTGTCGCCTTCGGCAAATTCAATGGTTGTTGCATCCTCTGTTGACAGATGTTCCATGAATTCGGCAAGACCAGGCTTCCAGGCGGGCAGCAGTTTGCCGTCTTCTACTCCCTTGTCGATAAATGTTTCGATTTTCTCCCGCTGCTGTTCCTTTTGGCTCTCGGCAAATTGAGCGCTTGCCTGAGTCGCGTCGTTTTTCGCGGCGTCCCGTTCCGTTTCCGCCTTTTTAAGCGCCTCATCCTTATCCGCCAGTTGCTGTTTCAGTTTGGCTACTTCGTCCATGCTGTGATCCTCCTCTTGTTCATTGAATTCGATTACGAAGAACTCTTCGTCTTCATTAAAGGCTATATTGCTAAGCCCCTTGACAGCCGGTGGCATAGCGCCTAGAAAACCGACATGCCGCAACCGGCCATCCGGATAAAAAGCGGCGGAGCGTTTTTTGTATCTTCCCGACCTGACCCCCTCCTCGAATTCAGGCTGCACCTGGTGCGGCAGCGCCAGCAGGCTTTTCACCCCATTAACCACCTCACTCTTCACTTCCTTGATCCAACCACAGGCAGGCGAATCAGTCTTGGGATGACCGATAACCATGGGCGGCTCATGCTCTGCCGCGTTAAAGGTGGCAACAGCCCGGTCAACCAGGGCATCACCGTCGTGTTCCTTGTTACCGGCATCCACCTGGCGACCACCTCGAAAAATCTCAATCCAACCCTGCATTCCTTTCGCCGTTGTCATATCCACACTCTCCCCAATCACAGAACCCCGTTTAAACCTCGTTTAATTTTGCCTGTATTTTGTTTGCGCCCCATGTTTCGCCTAACCACTCACCAGGGATGCCAAAATGGCTTACAGGCCGTTTTTCGCCTTTTTTCTTCTCTTGACAGCACTCACCAGCCGGATATATAGTTTATATGCAGGTGAGGTCTGGCCCGTAGCGCCGTTACAACCTCACCGGGCGTCCACCCGGCTGCGGCGGGTGAGATTCTATTCTCTGCTCCATACAAGCTTCCCTACACGCTGTTTGTTCAAGTATTTCAAATTCCCCGGTCTGAAATATGTCCATGCCGTCATCCTTCCTTTCTCCGCATCAGCAACCAGGAGTAGCGGCGTGTCCTTTTGCTGCTCAATTACCTTGATATATCTCTGCCGGAGATAAACCTTCCCCGTTGCCGTATCCTGCTCGAATGCCATCCATATTTCATATGGGTCTTCCAGCACCTCGACCAAAAATGGAAGAAACGGAGCACGGTCAATATCAATGTGATTTGCAAGGGTATTGGCATTTACCAGGACAGAGTAGGCAAAACCCTGGCCGTTTTTATGTCGCAATACCTTCTCATCACCACCAAGGACTGATCGGACTGCGGCAGCCAGTTCTGTTCTGTCTTTAACCCGCCTGCCAGCCTTGTTATTTGTCCGGTCAACCGGGATCATCGCTGGGCGGTTGTATATTTTGTAATCGCCGGGAGTCAGCGTTACACGTTTGCCTTTCGCTGCCTTCCAGGCCTCTTCACTGACCTTTTCACCAAAACCAGCCTTACCGACGTTATAGTCCCAGCCCGGATCAATCCCCACAGGCGCTTTGACCATCTCACCGGTTTTGCTGATGACATGCTCCTGCATAACTATTTCAGGCGCTTTATCCGGCCCTGTTCTGCCCATCCGTTCCAGGTCTTTTTTCGATCTCGGCCACACCCTGCAGCGACATAGCCAGCCGTTGGGCGGATAGTGGGTATTCCACCACGGATCATCTGCCGAGAGGACTAAACCGTCCCATTCCCTGTGCTGCGGTCTTACCCGATCATCCTTGCGACTGGAATATTCCCAGAAAGGCGCAATATCCTTAATCGCCTGCAGCTGGTCATAGCGCCCGGCCTGGTAGGCGGTCTGGATATTGACGTTGTAGATCAGCCTGCTTCGCCAGTTGCGGTTGCCGTTGTACGACCAGCCGTGACGGGCGACGATAGCATCAAACTCTTTTCGGAACTGGGCCAGGGTTGTGCCGGAACTGATCGCCTTGTCAATGGAGGTATAAAAATCCGTCAGCAGATCGTCACGCATCGCACCGGCAACAGTGAAGGCCCGTGCATGATACTGGCCGAGCATATCATCCCAGCGTTCTGTCGGGATAGCCGCCTTAGCGCGGATAAAAGCAACCGCCTCCGCAAAGGGTTTGCCCTTGACTTCAAGATGAACGAGATCAGCCCGTGCCATCTTTTTTCACCTCGTACAGTCCGGCCGCAGAAGCTCCGGCAAGTCCCATGGACATGATTTCCCCAAACCTCTCCATCGTAATTTCAGGATACAAATCCAACAGTTGATCGCGGGTCTCCTCAAGGGAAGCAGCGCCCATAACCAGTTGCCTGACCCGGTCGATCATGGCCTGGGTTTCATCGTCCAGGACAGAGGCTATTTTTGCGGAAAGAATATCCGCCAGATCCTCTTCCACCACGGTGGTTTCGGCAAACTCACCGTCTGCGGCCCCTTTATCCTCCGGCGTTTTTCCAGGCGTTGCCGCCTCTGTAGTGTCCGTAATCTCAGATAAGCGAACCTGTGAGACTTCGAAATCATCCTCCCGCAGGTTGTAACGCCGCTGATAATATTTTTTGGTGAAGGTGACGCCGGTTTCCTTGAGGTTCTTGTCACGCTCGGTAAATTCCTTCTGCGGCTCCTCATCCTCAAACCAGTCCCATACCGGGGTTGGTGTTCCCGGCGCGTTGACCTGGCCATAAACCCAGAAAATCTCCTCCATCACCGTCTTGACCATGGTCTGGTCCGCCGCCTGATAGTCCTCAAGCACTTCACGGTGGGTTTTGCTGGCCGCATAGCTGCCCTTGTCGCCGATCTCGGCGGTCAGGGTCTGACCGACGCCGCCCAGGGT
>CAYWUR010000235.1:0-3403 GCA_964460745.1 uncultured Desulfobulbia bacterium
AACAGTTACGGTTACGAGTTTAGGATAATTTGTTGCCTTTGCTGAATAGTTACAAAAACAGAAAACTTACCGTTAACAAAAAATATTAAGGTTGATTATGAGAAAGAAAATAACAATTGTCGGCGCCGGCAATGTGGGGGCGACGGTTGCTCATTGGGCCATGGTCCGTGGTCTGGGAGACGTCGTGTTGTTGGACGTTATGGAAGGAATACCGCAAGGCAAGGCCCTTGACCTGCGGCAGGCCGGTCCGGTGGATGGTTTTTCCTGCTCGGTAACCGGTACCAACGATTACCGGGAGACGGCGGACTCCGACGTGGTGATAATTACGGCGGGACTTGCCAGAAGACCGGGCATGTCCAGGGAGGATTTGTTGGCCAAAAATGTGGCTATTGTCAAGTCCTGCACCGACGAGATTGTCAAAAGGTCGCCGGACTGCGTATTGATCGTTGTTACTAATCCCATTGATGCCATGGTTTACACGGCCTATCGGGTGGCAGGCTTTCCAAAACAACGGGTCCTGGGAATGGCCGGCGTCCTGGATTCCGCCAGATACCGCGCTTTTCTGGCCGAAGCCATAGGCGTGGCGCCGCGGGACGTTAATGCCATGGTCATGGGTATCCACGGTGACAATATGTTGCCGTTGGCTCGTCTCGCCAATGTCGCGGGCGTACCGGTGACGGAACTGCTTTCCCGGGAGAAAATTGCTGAAATAGTCAAACGCACTCAGAATGGCGGCATTGAGATTGTCAACCACCTTAAGACCGGCAGCGCTTATTATACGCCGTCTTTAGCCGCTATTGAGATGGCGGCGGCGGTCCTTAACGACGATAAACGGGTTTTGCCGTGCGCCGTATATCTGGAAGGCGAGTTCAATATATCCGGCTGTTTTCTTGGGGTTCCCGCCGTTATCGGGGCCGGTGGTGTTGAACGGATTCTGGAATTTGTTCTTACCGAAGAGGAAACGGCCGCCATGGAAGATTCGGTCAGGGTGGTTCGAAACCAGATGGCGGCCACCGGCCTGTAAGCGTGGATTGTAATAAGCGATTAAACATTAATGCCGATTTATTGTCCGGCCTGCCGGGCAGTGATCTGGCGGAAAAGCTCACGCAACTGGCCCTGACGGGTCCGCCGGCGGCAATGGCCCGTGACTCGGCGGCATGCCTGGCCGATTTATCGAAAGCCATTACCCGGCTCGATACCGGGGGACTGCATGTGGTAATTTTCGGTGGCGGCACCGGGTTGTCCAATATTCTCGGCGGGGACAGCAGAACCCCGGGATGGCCGCAAGCCCCGTTCAGCGGGCTGAAAGAAATTTTCCCCCGTTCATGCTCAATCGTCTGCGTCACCGATGATGGCGGTTCTACCGGCGAACTACTCAAGGATTTGCCGCTTATTGCCTTGGGCGATATCCGTCATGTCCTTTTGTCCTCGATCCAGATGAAACGCTTGCGGCAATTGTACGATTTGAGCGAAGATGAGGCGGTAAAGGTCGTCGGTATTCTGCATGCCTTTTTTAATTACCGCTACAATGAACAGCCGGGATCGGCGGCCGCTTTTTTCAAGACGGCGGGCTTTGATCTTGCCGGCCTGCCGGAGGGTATGCGGCAACCGCTCGCGTCTCTGGTGTCCGGTCTGTTTACCGACCGCCGCTTTCAGGGGCTCCTCCAGCGGCCTCATTGCCTTGGTAATTTAGTGCTGGCCGCCGCTATTTATAAATATTTTGAGGACAGCGGCGCCGAGCGGCCGGTCCCCTCTGCCGCCATCAGCGATGGTTTGCGGTATATGGCGCATTTGTTGGGCGCCTCCGCCAAGGCGGTGATACCATGTACCACCACGCCGGCCTGGCTGCAGGTATTGTATGCCAACGGCGTGCTGGTTACCGGCGAGTTCAAGTCCAGCTACGCCCGGCGCGGTTATCCCGTGGATCGGGTTTTTTTGAAATTTGCCGATGAGCCGCGGGTGCCGGCGAAAATCAAGACCGTGATCCAGGAAGCGGATATTATTATTCTGGCGCCGGGCAGTCTCTATACCAGTATTATACCTGTTTTTCAGGTTCCCGGCCTGGCGGAGGCGGTGCGCGGCAATCGCCGCGCCTTGAAAATTCTGCTCTCCAACCTCTGGGTGCAGAAAGGGGAAACCGACGTAGTGCGGGATGATCCCGGTCGGCGATTTTATGTATCCGATTTAATCCGGGCTTATCACCGGAATATACCGGGAGGTGTCCATGAACTGTTCAAGCAGGTGCTGGTCCTGGGGCTTCGCGATATTCCGGGCAGCATTCTGCAGAATTATGCGCTTGAGGACAAGGTGCCGATCTATCTGGACCGGGAAAATGTCCGCCGGATGGGCTTTCTGCCGGTTGAAGCCGGTATCTTTTCTCAAAAGTCCTTGCGGGAAAGGCTGGTCGTTCAGCATGATCCGGAGGCCGTGGCCATTGCCATTCGAACTTTGTGGGCAATCCGGCAATATCTTCCTGTCTTGCCGGATGATAGCCTGCCCCGCCGCAACGGCGCCGGGTATTACCTGGTCAGCACCGACCGGCAACTGCCATCGCAGCGATATGAAGCCATGAGCCGCCGTATAGACGAACTGTCCCTGGCCGGCAACAGGGAGTGGACCGAAGCGCTACGGGGGGCGTTGCGGGAAATTATCTGGCGGCATGCCGACATCCCTATTGATCACCTGCTCAATGTCAGGGGGCTTGATCTTATTGAACCGGCCGACTGGCACAGAAGCCAGCAATGGGATAATGTTTTTTCTTTTTATGACCCGACGGACGGATTTATCAAAGTCCGTCGTGACGTCTTCGATCATGCCGTACAATTCGAGGTGGCCTTTCTGGTGGCCCTCGGCCAGGCCCTGCTCGGCAACTACGCCGAGGCCAAAAGCATGAATTCCGTGGAGCGGGACGGCGATGTACTCGGCAGGGTTTATCGGCTCAAGCTGCGGCCGGCGTCGACAAGATGTTGTTATTTTAACGAAGCGGAACTGGATCGTTACCTCCATCTTGCCCGGATGACCAGGGCGACCGGTAATCCATTATTTTACAGCAGGCTTATTAACGCCGATGAAGGCTTCACGCCGCCCGGTCTCCTTTTCGGGCTCACCTATGCCTGGTATCTGGATAACCGGTTTGCGACCCATATTGAATATAAGATGGCGATCATGCGGGATGAGATCACAAATCTGATCCCGGAACAGATCCGGCAGTTTACCCGTCGCAAAACCTTGATCGATTTTTTCCGGCAGGTGGTTTTCCGCCATGATGCGTCGCTGTATGATTACGTATTTTTAGATACAGGCAGGCGATCAACGTTGCCGCGGCAAACAGCGCGCCGGCCATGAAGGTGGCCGGCGGTCCGAATATGTCCCATAACCAGCCGGCCAGCAGACTGGAGATAAG
>CAYWUR010000236.1:0-3385 GCA_964460745.1 uncultured Desulfobulbia bacterium
CCCTGTACGTGAGGAGGGCGAAACGGACGAAGATGGGGTGCAGGTGAATAGTTACAAGTAAAACATCTTTACGGATTGTCCGGAGCGTGGTAAGTTGTCGCCTGCAAATCAGTTGTGGGCGGGTAGCTCAGCTGGATAGAGCGTTGGCCTCCGGAGCCAAAGGTCGTGGGTTCGAATCCCGCTCCGCTCACCATACTGAAATCAAGGACTCCGGCGTTTTTTCTTTTTTTCAGGAATAACGTCGATTGCCGCGGCTGAAATTGCCCGTCGATAATCCGCCGAAGAAAATCCTTTTTCGCAGCATTGTATCCCTGCCAGTTTTATGCTGATTTCCCGTCGGATATTATTCAGGGCCTTGCCTATCTTTTTACGAAGTTTGCTGCTGTCTGTTTCCACATGTAAATTCTGCGCCGACTCCCCGAAAATCAAGGAGAATTTATCCTGAAACCAGCCGGATGCCTTGCTGATTCGTTCCAGAATACGCCCGTCTGTTTCGGGTGGGCCGCTATCCTCAAAAATAGCGCATAACTGCCGCCTGAAGTTTTCACTGACAACAAAAATATCTTTCATCGCCTCCTGCTCCAGCCGGTTGATATCGGCAACGCCTGATATCTGAAACGATTCGGCGTTGTCCCGCAAAAGGCGGCCCAGGTGATTGAGACGATTACGCAGGATTTGCAGATCAAAGCAATCAAGCAGGAGCTGGCGCTGGCAGCTGATTCTGGCCGACCGGAGCCGACCCTCGGAGGGCGGGTGTCGGAGAGTGTTTTCGTCAAAGCGCTTCACCGCTTTATCCGTTTCAAGGCCATGTGATGGAATAGGGGTAGTCAGCACCATTCCCTCCATGGTTTTACAGCGGCTCAGGGCAACGTAAACCTGGCCATGCGTAAAGGCCGCGCCGGCGTCAATGATTGCCTTGTCAAAGGTCAGCCCCTGACTTTTATGGATGGTGATGGCCCAGGCAAGTTTCAGGGGATATTGTTTGAAAACACCGATTATCTCCTCTTCGATTGCTTTATTTTTTTCGTTAAGCGTGTATTTGATGTTTTCCCAAGTAAGAGGCTCAACCGCTATTTCTTCCTGATCGCCGGGGCATATGACGCTGATATCTTTGTCTGATATTTTGGTTATTCTGCCGATTTTGCCATTATAATACAGCTTTTCGGCCGAGGGGTCGTTGCGTACGAACATCACCTGGGCGTTCTTTTTAAGCGTTAAAACGGCCGGGGTCGGGTGGATATGCTCCGGAAAATCGCCGGAGATTTCAGCTTCGAAGCGGTGTTCTTTTTGGGGCAGCGCCCGGAGCCTGGTCCGGTTGATGGCTTCGGCGCTGTTGTTGTGGGTGGTCAGGGTAATATAGCCTTGATCGTCGGCCGGGGTAAAATCGGCAATGCAGCGCCTATTCAACTCCGCCCTGGATGATTCACCAAGCCGGTCGTCACGCACCTGGTTAAGTATTTTGATGAAACAGGCGTCTGTCTGTCGATAAATATGCTGTAGCTCAATGGTAATCAGTTCGGCGCCGGCCAGGGCTTTACTGCTGAAAAAATAAACTGAATCGTAATATTGCTGTAAAAGTCGCCACTCATCGCGCTTGGCCACCGGCGACAGTTGATGCAGATCGCCGATCATAAGAAGCTGCACACCGCCAAAGGGCTTGTTGCTACGGCGATGGCGGCGCAGCGCGGCATCCACCGCGTCGAGCAAATCGGCCCGCACCATGCTTATTTCGTCAATTACCAGCAGATCGAGGCTTTTTATGATTCGTTTTTTTTCTTTGCTGAAACGGAATTGCCGCTGCTTATTGCGCTCGTATATTTCGCTGCCGGGAAGAAAGGGGCCAAAGGGCAGCTGAAAAAAAGAATGGAGTGTCACCCCGCCGGCATTGATGGCCGCCACTCCGGTCGGAGCGGTGACAACAAGCCGTTTGGCCGTGTTTTTTCGGAGATTCCGGAGGAAGGTCGTCTTGCCGGTACCCGCTTTACCGGTTAAAAAAATATTGCAGCCGGTATGCCGGACAAAGTCGTTGGCAAGATGCAGTTCGTGATTTGAGGAGGACATATTCCTTTTGTTGAGCATGAACGGCCGGCCGTGTCAAGCTTACAGGTCGCCGGGTCTTCCTCCTTAACCATTTTTTATCGGTTAAGAGCTTCCATGATTGCTGATTCAATTAATTCTTCCGAGGGCATCGCCGATACCCCGTAACGCCTTCACGTTAGGCCAAACTGCTTTACGTCCCTTGCGCCGGGTTCTATATCGAGGCCGTTAATCCATACCGTTGGACTGCCGATATGGCGGAACTCTTCCGCCTCCTCCGGAGTTTTCACGGCAATACTTTCAAGGTGTATTTTGACCCCCAGTTTTTTTGCTGTTTTTTCTATAAGCGAAATTGTCTTGGGCGTTGCACCGCAACCATACATATGCACAACTTTGATTTCCATAATTTCACCTTTGTGATTATCCCCTGACTAACTACTACAGGGAGTTCCCGATACTGCTGCGCTCAGATGACCAGTTTAAGGTTTTTTTGCCGGATAAAGCCTTGTCGGCCGTCATTCAGCTTGACCTTATACCAGCCGTCGACCAAAGACAGAACACGAATTGTGGAGCCGGCGCCCAGGAGATTTTTGGTAATCGGCGCGAAGCCGGTCCCCGCGTCTACGCGAACGTCGGCGGGGTTGATTATAACGCCTTCATGGTTGGGGGCATAGTATTCAACGCCTAGACTGACAAACAGGCATAAAACGATGAAACCGGCGACAATGGCGATATATCTGCAAAACGTGTTGGGCCGGTATTTAACCCATAGCAACAGCAGGGCGAGAATAATACAGGCGGCGATAAGGATGTTGATCCTGTCGGCCGTGCTGACTCTGTAATGAAAAAACAGTAATGTTTCCAGCACCTCGTTTTTCTCGATATCCACGCCGTTTTCGCGTTTTGTCAGGGCGATATTCAAGTTTTTTTGAATCTTTTCATTAAACGGCAGCACTTTCAAGCCCAAGCGGTAATAATAGACAGCCTCGCCGAGTTGCTTGAGATTAAAGTAGCAATTGCCGATGTTATAACAAAGCAGGCCGTTTATTTCCCCATCTTTTTTCATCCGGTTGAAACTGGCCAGATAGAGGGTCAGCGCCTTTTCAAAGGCATTTCGCCGCGCGCCGATGGTTTTTGCCGCGATGCCCTGGTGATAATAGACCAACGGGTCATCGGCCTTCCGTGTGACGCCGATCGCGAAACATGTCCCGGCCATAAGAAGACCGATAAGGGATAAAATAACGGCTGCCCGTTTTGTTAACATTCGCCCAGAACCTCTTTGATTTCATGCAGGAGGGCCGCGGCCGCCTCTTGCCCGGCATCTGTTTTCGAGTAATGGCGTTTATCG
>CAYWUR010000237.1:0-3370 GCA_964460745.1 uncultured Desulfobulbia bacterium
GGAGGGAAGGGATTTACCCACACGACGCTCCTCCGATACATCGCTCCGGGGTTTGGACGGCCAGGCCGTCGGCCGTCTCTGCCGTTTTGGTCTCGTCAATCTTCTCAGCCGCGACTCCCAGCAGCCGTAAATTCTGCATGGTTGTCAGATAAACAGTTAGTTCATATTGTTGCGCCACCGCGTTTACCGCCGCCAGATGGGCCGGTGTCAGGCGACCGGCCGGCAGCGCTATGGTTATACATAGTGATGTCGTTTCTTTTGTATCCATTTTCTGCCTCTTGTTAATTTATGTTGTTATGAACAATAATACATATCGGTCTCACAAAAAGACCGGTACTCCCAAAAACATCTCAAATTACTCCGGAGTCGCGACGTCCGCCTTACGGATGTGCAGGATAACACCTGCGTCGCCCTCCTCCCGGCCGACAACAACGCCGCCGGCCCAGCCGATCACCCGGCAAAGATGGCCGACCATCTCAGGATCGCAGATAACCCGGAAAGCAAGGCTGCTCCGGCACTGTCCAAGACGTGCCCGCACGTCGCGGATTCCTTTTCAGCAGTTGCCGCGGTAATCCGTCAAATTCCGACTCTTCACTCTTTGTCGTTCCTCCGACTCACTAATTCAGGCGTTATATACCATAGCAACTTTCAGACTTGTACCCATGACAGACGATAACGTCATTAGCATAAAACGGACCGGCAGGCCATTATTTTTTATCATTTTGCGTAATTGCTTGATTTTATATGAAATAAAATACATTTATCGCCGAAGCGGCACGCAAGCGCCGGCAACACGCTATTTACATTTTGTTAAGCAGGTGTTAAATGTTAACTTAACACTTAACGCCTAAGCGGGATAAATTTTGCCGGTCAGCGTGGCAGGCGGATCCCGCGAAACCGGTCACGGTACCCCTTATGTCATTTGTCATTAACAGCAACGTCTGGAAAGTAATCGTCGATACCATGCAGGAAGGCCTGATGCTGGTTGACGTTAATGGAAAAATTATCTTTGTCAACCAGGCCATTGAAAAACTTCTGTGTTACAGCAAAGAGGAGTTGCGCGGCAAGAGTTGTGAAATTTTTCAATGCGATCACTGTTTCAAGGCAAGGGCGGACGGGGTCGATAAATACTGTGTTCTCTTTAAAGAAGGGACCATCAGAAGTTTGGAATGTATTTTCAGGCGCAAAGACGGCGTGCCGCTCCATCTTTTAAAAAACGCGACGGTTATCCGCAATGAAAAGGGCGAGGTAATCGGCGGCATAGAAACCCTGGTTGATTTGAGCCGGGTGATGGCCGGCGAAGAGATAATTGCTTCACTCAAACAGCAGTTGCGCGGCAGAAAAGATTTTGCCGATATCGTCGGTGAGTCGGAGGCCATGCGCCAGGTCTTTGATCTGACGGCCGGCGCCGCAAATTCCGACGCACCAGTGGTGATTTACGGTGAATCCGGCACCGGCAAGGAACTTCTGGCCAATGCCCTCCATCAGCGGAGTACACGGGCGGCCGGGCCTTTTATCAAGGTCAACTGCGCCGCCTTAAATGAAAATCTGCTGGAAAGCGAGCTTTTCGGTCATGTCAAGGGGGCCTTCACCGGCGCCGACCGCAAAAGAATCGGCCGCTTTGAAGCAGCGCACGGCGGCAGTATTTTCCTTGACGAAATCGGCGATCTGCCCATGGCGACGCAGACCAAACTGCTCCGGGTTCTACAGGAAAAAGAAATCGAAAGGGTGGGCGACCACCGGCCGCTGAAGATCGATGTGCGGGTTATTACCGCCACCCATAAGGATCTTGCCGGATTAATCAGGGCCGGCCTGTTCAGAGAAGATCTCTTCTACCGTATTAACGTCATTCCCCTTTACCTGCCGCCCTTGCGGCAACGGCAGGTCGATATTCCGCTTCTGGCCGAAAAGTTTATCAGGGAAATCGCGCAAAGATCAGGAAAAAATATTCAGGGCATCACCGATAACGCCATGGATATGCTGATCAATTATCCGTGGCCGGGAAACGTCAGAGAACTAATCAATACCATTGAATATGCCTTTGTGGTCTGTGGTACAAGGTATATCGGCATTGATCATCTGCCGCAGCAAATACGCCGGAACCATACCAATTCATCACTGAATAAGCGCCCGGCCGGCCACGAGACAAAAATCCGCGCAGCCCTTGAAGAGGCAAGCTGGAACAGGTCGAAAGCCGCCCGAGCATTGGGGGTCAGCAGAGTCACCCTGTGGAAATGGATGAAAAAATACGGCCTGTAAACGGAAGAATGCGGTTTACGGTTAAACCGTCGCCTGTTCCACCGCGACGGCAACAGCCACCGAGGCGCCGACCATGGGGTTGTTCCCCATGCCGATAAGGCCCATCATTTCCACATGGGCCGGCACAGATGAACTGCCGGCGAACTGGGCATCGGAATGCATACGCCCCATGGTATCGGTCATGCCGTAAGAAGCGGGACCGGCCGCCATATTATCGGGATGCAGGGTACGGCCGGTACCGCCGCCCGAGGCAACGGAAAAATATTTCTTCCCCTGGGCAAGACATTCCTTCTTATAAGTGCCGACCACCGGATGCTGAAACCGGGTAGGATTCGTGGAATTACCGGTAATAGATACATCCACTCCTTCATGATGGTTGATCGCCACCCCTTCCCGCACATCATCAGCGCCAAAACAGCGCACCTTGGCACGATCCCCCGCGGAAAAGGCGGTTTCCCGGACAATATCCAATTTGCCGTTCTTATAATCAAACAGGGTCTGAACATAGGTAAAGCCGTTTATCCGCGAGATAATCCGGGCCGCATCCTTACCCAGGCCGTTCAAAATGACCCTTAATGGTTCATGGCGGACCCGGTTGGCGGATTGCGCGATGCCTATAGCCCCTTCCGCGGCGGCAAATGATTCATGGCCGGCGACAAAGGCGAAACATCTGGTTTCGTCTCTCAGCAGCATGCTGGCCAGATTACCATGACCAAGGCCGACTTTTCGTTCCGCGGCGACGGACCCCGGGATACAGAAGGCCTGTAGCCCCTCACCGAGGGTGGCGGCAATATCGGCAGCCTTTTTAAGCCCCCGGCTGATAGCCAGAGCCGCACCCAGGGTGTAAGCCCAGCAGGCATTTTCAAAACATATCTGTTGAACGCCCTTGACAATGGAAAAGACATCCACCCCTGCCCTTTCACACATTTCCCTGGCCGTTTCCA
This sequence comes from uncultured Desulfobulbia bacterium, assembly GCA_964460745.1. Taxonomy (GTDB): domain Bacteria; phylum Desulfobacterota; class Desulfobulbia; order Desulfobulbales; family BM004; genus CAYWUR01. The sequence continues at coordinate 3,204 of CAYWUR010000237.1, forward strand.
GGCTGTCGATATCGTTTTCCGCCAGCACCCTTTCTATCTGGGCTATTCTTCTTTCATAACTTTCAAAAAGCGCCATGTTGTACTCCTTATTCGTAACAATTCAGCAAGGGAAACATATCTCCGCAAAACCTCTGCCTGTAAAAGTTTGCCGGTGGTCCCAGATGGGC
>CAYWUR010000238.1:0-3364 GCA_964460745.1 uncultured Desulfobulbia bacterium
TGCCCCAGATTCGTTCGTTTCGACCTCCGATGCGTACTCCCTGTACGTGAGGAGGACGAAACGGATGAAGATGGGGTGCAGCTGAATAGTTACCCGGAGTTTACCAATTTACCGCCCGTACCCCGTGGCCGGTTATACGGTATTACCGAATTACCGGCATGTCGGGCCGACATCGCCCGACATCTATAGACACAGCGGCCGATGTCCTCTATTAAATCATGCCGGGGTGCTTTAATTTAATAAAAAAGCCGGGTTAACGCCGACCCCCACCCTGAATTTTAAAATCAGCAAAGGAGGACAACATGAAGAAGTTGAGAACTGCAACAGTCACAGTTGCGGCAGGCATAATGATAGGCTTTGGCGCTCCATTAATTCATGCGGAAAAGGCCGCTGATGCAGTTTTTCCGGACCACGAAATAACTATTACCGGCAAGAAACCGGCAAGATTTAAGCACGCGATCCATATAAAGATGGGGCTGGAATGCGGTCGGTGCCATCATGACGCGGAACATCAACCGTTAACCGCGGCTGCTATCGGCGCTTTGGCAAACCCCTCGCAACTGGCCTGCGTTGCATGTCACAATAATAGTTTTGCCGACCGCAAATTACGGCGTGCCAAGGCGGTTTTTCATGCGCGGTGCCGAACATGTCACCAGAAGGGCATTAGCGGCAAAAAAGGGCCGACGAAATGTAGAAGTTGTCATATCAAGCAAAAAAGACGGGCTATTGAGGGCTGTTAATATCTGTCGGCGGGTTTAAGCGTATCCGGCAGGTTTGCAGCCTTGCTCTGGCGGATGCGCCGAGAACGCCGATCGGATCGACGTAATCAAAGACCTTCGGCTCCTTGCCGGTGGCGGGGCGGAGTATCCTGCCCACCACCTGCAGGAGCCGCCCGGTAAACTTTATGGGGGTGGTGAGAAAAAGGGTGGTTAAGCCGGGGCAATCGAAACCTTCGCCGATTAACTGTAAGGTGGAGATAAGGACCTGTATGCCGCCTGTTCTTACCGCGGCGACAATGGCGCTTCTTTTTTTGGCGGGCAGCCTGCCGGTTAAAACAGCAACATTTACTCCATTGTCGGTCAAAAGTCCGGCCAGAGTTTCACAATGGGCCACGCGATCCGAGACGACCAGGACCGTGCCCGCATTGTTTTTGGTCGCTGCGACAATATCGTCGGCGATCTGGCGGTTGCGGGCATGGTCCTTGGTGAGGGCGGTCAACAAGGCGGCGTAATCGCCGCTAAAACGATATTGAAACTCGGTGGGGCGCTGGATAAATTTTGGTCTGAGCACCGCGCCGGCGGCGTGTAATTCTTCGGCGTCAACCGCGGCGGCGCGATCACCCATATAAAAATATATCAATTTTGTTAACCCGTCATCCCGCCGGTAAGCAGTGGCGGAAAGCCCCAAGGTATAGCAACAATCGAAGGCCGAGACCGCGGTGGTAAATAATGAGGCCGGCACTCGATGGCATTCGTCAACGATAAGGTGGCCGAAGCGGTGGGGCAGATCGCCCAGATGTTTGCGGACGGTGTTTACTATGCCGACGGAAAACGGTTTGATACTGTAGCTGCCGTCCCCTATTATGCCGACATCCGTGTCGAGGAAAGTTTTTGCGCGGTCTTGCCACTGGTACATTAATTCCCTGCTGTGCAGCAGAACAAGGGTGGGTTGCCTTCTGGCCGCCGCGACGGCCAGGGCCATTACCGTTTTGCCGGAGCCGGTTCCCGCCTCCAACACCCCAAACTGCGAGCGTAATATATTGTTGACCGCTTCTTGTTGATACGGCCGCAATTTTCCCTTAAACAGATAGGCGGTTTCCGGTAGCAGCCGCCTTTGGTCAATAATCCTGGGTGATTGTGACATATATTGCCGGCAGAGTCTTATGGCGCGGTTGGCAAACCCTCGAGGGAAACATATTGCCCCCGCATTTGTTTCGTAGAAGAAAAGCCGGGGCGCCAGCTTTTTGCTAACCCAGCGGCCGTATTTTTTTGCAGCGCGATATTTAGGATTATCAATGGTCAGCTGTTGCTGCAGGGCGTTTATCAGGGGGTGCGAAGCTCCGGTAAGCCGGCAGTCATTTTTTACCGTCAACACCAAGGGTTTGGCTGTTGAGTTTTGCATATCCGGCGTGTCGCGCCTCTGTTGGCTGTTCATGTGATATTCCGCAGTTTTTGCTTGACAAGCTTAACAGTTTGGAGTAATTTTGTGTGTTTACGGCGCGCCTGGCGGCCGGGCTTTTGCCTGCAAAAAAATAAGGACTTTTTACGAATACAGCATAGGGTTAACTAATTAAAATAAATTAAAATTGGTGGTTGGTCAATATATAACACTCACGGTTCCATGTATGGTATTTCATGCCTGGAACCGTGAGTTGTCTTCAATCAAGAATTGATGGGAAAGTTTGAGGAAGAAGCGATGAAGAGTGATTTGGATAAAGTTCGTAATATTGGAATCAGCGCTCATATAGACTCGGGCAAGACAACTCTGACCGAGCGCGTTCTGTATTATACACAGCGCATTCATGCTATCCATGAGGTTAGGGGCAAGGATGGCGTTGGCGCGACCATGGATTCCATGGCCCTTGAAAAGGAGCGGGGCATAACAATTCAATCTGCCGCCACCTACTGCAACTGGAAGGATCATGAAATCAACATAATCGACACCCCCGGCCATGTTGATTTCACCATTGAAGTGGAGCGGGCTCTGCGGGTTCTGGATGGCGCCATTCTTATCCTTTGTTCCGTTGGCGGCGTTCAGTCGCAGAGTATAACGGTAAACCGCCAGATGACCCGGTATAAGGTGCCGCGCATCGCCTTTATCAACAAATGCGATCGGACAGGGGCTAATCCTTTACGGGTTACGCAACAGTTGCGGGAAAAGCTCGGCTTGAATGCCATAATGATGCAGTTGCCGATCGGCCTGGAAAATGATCTACAGGGTGTTGTCGACTTGGTAACCATGAAGGCCGTTTATTTTGACGGCGGACAGGGTGACCAAATCAGGGAAGAAGAGATACCAGACCACCTGATTGCCGAAGCTGAGGCCAAGCGGGAGGTCCTGATTGACGAGGCCTCCATGTTTTCTGAAGAACTGATGGAGGCGGCGCTGGAGGGCGAGCCTCCCGTCGAACTGATTCGGGAAGCGGTGCGACGCGGTTGTGTTAATCTGGAAATTACACCGGTGTTTTTGGGCTCTGCATACAAAAATAAGGGTGTTCAGCCCTTGCTGGATGCCGTGCTTTACTATCTGCCGAACCCGCGGGATATAAAAAATACCGCCCTTGATCTCAACAGCGATGAGCAGGAAATAGCCCTAACCGCCAAACCTGAAGACCCGCTGGTCAGCCTGGCTTTTAAACTGGAAG
>CAYWUR010000239.1:0-3358 GCA_964460745.1 uncultured Desulfobulbia bacterium
TACCTTAATCAGTTCGATTCGCCGCCCAAAAATATTACGGGCGGTCGATTTCGCCGCCGGTGTTATATCTGAAACATAATAAATATTTTCTTTGTCGCGAACCAGTGTTTTCTCAAAGGCCGGATTAGTTTTAAGAAATTCCTTTAAGTTGTCGGCCACCTCCAGCGATGAATCTATCAGGGTTACGCTTCTTTTGCCGATTCGATGCCGGATAAGGTCTTTCAGCAGGGGATAATGCGTACAGCCCAGCACCATGGTGTCCACCTGACGCAGTTTGAGGGGATGCAAATAGCGCCGGATAATCATTTTGGTTTCGCGTTTATTGAACCAGCCTTCCTCAACCAGAGGCACCAGCAGCGGGCAGGCTTGCGAAAAAACTTTAAAACCCGGGGCAAGGCGGTTGATCTTTCTCTCATAGACGCCGCTTTTTATTGTGGCCGACGTGCCGATTACCCCGATTCGTCCCGACCCGGTCGAGGTAATTGCCTTGTTGACGGCCGGGGTGATTACCTCGAAAATCGGCACGTTGAACTTGTCGGCTAATACTTCGGAGGCAACACTGGCGGCGGAATTACAGGCGATGATGATTGTCTTGGCGCCGTGGTCGAGAAGAAACTCCGTATTCTGGATGGAATATTTGATGATGGTTTCCGGACTTTTCGTGCCGTAGGGCATCCGGGCCAAATCGCCGAAATAGATCAGCTTGTAGGATGGTAAAAGTCTTTCAACGGCGTGGGCGGCGGTCATGCCACCCACACCTGAATCAAAAATGCCGATCATAATGAATACGCAGCAATGTTTTTGTAACAATACGCCAGGAGGACAAGCACCCCAAGGTGGCGCTATCCCATTTCGGCGGCACGTCCATGTGCCGCAAACAGTCCGTTTTTCAATGGACTGTTTACTGCTTTTTCTTGCGGTTGGCGATGGCCTTCTTGAGATTTTCAGGAAGGCCTCTTGCCTTACCCGCTTTTTTGCGGCGGTCGGAAAGAGATTTGGCGCAGAGAGGCTGCCGTTTGGAAAAGCCATATTTTACACGGTATTCTCTGCCGGTCAAGGTGTGAGATTTCAGATGCTTGGGCGACAGCATTTTGAATTCCTGGCCGCACTCCAAACAAATTATTTTGTTTTTCTGGATTGATTTTTCCGGTGCTACGCCGGCCTCTTTATTGGTGATCTCCCCGGCCGTTGTTACATTTTCCGGGCTGACCCGCGATTCGGCAAAGTGTAATGACTGAAGCGTGTTAAAAGTGCTTTGCAGCGCTCCGGAAATTTCTTCCACCGTCATGTTTTTCGAACTGCACTGTGATTGTACTATGTCGGCAGTCATTTCAACTAATGTTTTTCCCATGCATATACTCCTGAACAAATTGTTTTTTGTCTTGAGGTTGTTAAATCTTAAAAAATATAGCAGACATTATTGCAAATGTAATAGATATTACAAGTGTTTTGTTTTATGTCCAGGAATCAGTTGGAGTTCGAGAGCGGTTCGAAGGAAAAAAGGCAAGTTGACAGAAACAAGGCTCGGCATTATAACTATATAGGATTTTGTGTCTGTTTTTATGGCCCGTACCGGGGCAGAGCGGATAATAATCGTGATTTTATCGTCATTAAATTATGATGGACTTGCAAGCAGCCAAATGAGTCCATCAGTTTGAATTTGCTGGTATTTAATGCTGCAACTGTGGATGGAAAAGATGGAGGAGTTAAGAAATGCCAATTTATGAATATGAATGTAAATCATGCCATCATGTTTTCGAGGAATGGCAAAGCATTCTGGATGAACCAAAAACTACTTGTCCCGACTGTTCGGGAACCTTGAAGAAAATAATATCCATGAGTTCTTTTGCGTTGAAGGGCGGCGGGTGGTATGCCGACGGCTACAGTTCGGTCGGCAGAAACTGCAAGGCAAGTTCGGCCAATACGACATCCTGCGGCAATAAGCCGGCAAAAAAAGATGGTGCAAAGAGCTGCGCCGGCGGGGCGGACAAAAAGAACAGCAAGGCTTCCGCCTGTTAGGAGCCTGTTTTTCGCCAGACTCCTGGAGAAAAATTTCAAGTGATTATCGTCATGGCATCGCCGTAACTGTAAAAGCGATAGTTACGGCGCACTGCCTCCCTGTATATCATCAATAGCCTTTCTCTGCCGGTCAGGGCGGCGACTAAAAAGAGGAGCGAGGAGCGGGGCAGGTGGAAGTTGGTGATCAGATTGTTAACTATTCTGAATTGATAACCCGGATAAATATATAGATCACACCAGCCATCCCAGGCGCGCGCCTTGCCGTTTTTGTCCACCGCAAATTCCAGCGCCCGGGTGGTGGTTGTGCCGACGGCCCAGACTCGGCCGCCGGCTGCCCTGGTTTCGTTGATCAGCGTGGCGGTTTCCGCCGGGACTGTAAGGTATTCCTCATGAATGCGATGCGTGCGAATGTCCTTTACCCGGACGGGAGCAAAGGTCCCATAGCCGACATGCAGAGTAATGGCGGCAATGTTTACTTTTTGTTTTTTGATTCCGGCCAGTAACGTATCGGAAAAATGCAGGCCGGCCGTGGGGGCGGCAACGGCGCCGGTCCGCTCGGCAAACAGGGTCTGATATCTGTCGCGGTCTCCGGCCGCCTCGCCTTGCTCTCGATGAATATAGGGCGGCAGCGGCACCTTGCCGTGCCTGGCAATGATAGAGTCAGGCGTCCGGCCGTTTTGCCGGCGGAAAAGCATAGTCAGTCTGACCGTGCCGTTCGGCAGCAGATCATCTACCACGCCCTCCAGCTCGTCATTGAACAGTAATTTCCCCCCGATGCGTGGTCTTTTTGAACTTCTGAGAAGACCAAGGGCGCTTGCCGTCGACCAGCCCGACCGGCTGCCTCCATGTCCACTTCCGGTCGGGTGATTTACTGGATCGATTGGACCGAAGCGGGGGTATTCCAGCAACAAAAGCTCTACCCGGCCGCCGGTCTCCTTTCTGCCCATGAGCCTGGCTGGAAAAACTCTGGTGTTATTGACGACCAGCAGATCGTCGGGTTGCAGAAACTTCAGTATATCGGGGAAATGTAAGTCCTGTGGCCGGTTCTTCCCGCCGTCGATGACAAGTAATCTTGAATCGTCCCGCCTGGCCGCCGGTTGCTGAGCAATGTTTTCCTCGGGCAGGTCGTAATGGTAAGATTCGATATCATAATCACGTTCAAGTTTCATAGGTGCCGCGTTTTGATAATTTAATTTGTTTTTCGGCAGGATATTGGTTGCCGCCGTTCTTAAAATAACCTACTTTCTGAAAATGCGCTACGATGGCGGCAATACGAAAATCAACTGTAACTATTCAGCAAAGGCAACAAATTACCATAAACTCGTACCCATAACTGTTC
>CAYWUR010000240.1:0-3355 GCA_964460745.1 uncultured Desulfobulbia bacterium
CGTAAGCGCTCCATGAACACCCTGCTGCACGCGCTCAAGTCCCCCAATATACAGGGAGTATAATCGAGGTGACTCGATCCCGCACATCAGGGCGTCCCTGAAACGCTTACATCCCGTGGTGTTTCTAACCCCTGAGGTGTGGTTTGTTGATCGCTAACCAACAAGCAGTGATCAGAGGTGATATTTTTATGTTTACTCCATTAAATTCATTACTTGGTTGGATTTCTAATGACCTGGCCATTGACCTCGGCACCGCCAATACTCTGGTTTATGTGAAAGGCAAAGGTATAGTTTTACGGGAGCCTTCCGTGGTCGCTATTCGGAAGGACGCCCGTGTTAACAGAGTGATTGCCGTGGGGAAAGATGCCAAAATGATGCTTGGCAAAACCCCGGGCAATATTGTGGCGACCCGGCCGATAAAGGATGGGGTGATTGCCGACTTCGAGGTCACCGAGGCCATGCTTCGGTATTTCATCAACAAGGTCCATAACCGACGTACCCTGGTTCACCCCCGCATTATCGTCAGTGTGCCGTCCGGCATTACCCAGGTAGAAAAGCGGGCGGTTAAAGAGTCGGCCGAATCGGCCGGCGCCCGCGAAATTTACCTGATCCAGGAACCAATGGCCGCGGCAATAGGGGCTAATCTGCCCATTACCGAGCCTACCGCCAATATGATTGTCGATATCGGCGGCGGCACAACTGAAGTCGCGGTGATATCCCTGGCCGGCATAGTTTATGCCAACTCGGTTAAAGTAGCGGGCGATAAAATGGATGAAGCAATCCTGCAATTCATTAAAAGGAAACATAATCTGGCCGTCGGCGAACGAACAGCCGAATTGGTCAAGACCACGATCGGCGACGTTATGCCTGAAGCGCCCTATGAAACCATGCAGATTAAAGGGCGCGATCTGGTTTCCGGCGTTCCAAAAACCCTGACGATTAATTCTCAGGAAATCAGCTCCGCGATATCAGAGCAGGTTGACGCCATTGTGCAGGCGGTCAAGATGGCATTGGAATTAACGCCGCCCGAGTTGTCGGCCGATATTGTCGACCAAGGCATTTGTCTTACCGGCGGCGGGGCGTTGTTGCGTAATTTTGATAAGCGTCTCAATGAGGAAACCGGGCTGTCGATAGTAGTTGCCGATGACCCACTGTCGTCGGTTGTACTCGGGTCCGGTAGCGCCCTGGACAATATAGATGTATTAAAAGAAGTGAAGATTGACTGGTGAGTGGTTACATTTCTCCCTTAATCCGGCGGGATTGCAGAGTTGACCTTGTTTAACGGCACAAAAAGGAAGAAAGGCGGCAGCATTCGCAGTAAACGCTCAAGACAAATCAAATACTTTCTACTTTTTGGTGTCTTTTTAACCTTTATTCTTATCATAATTATTTCCACGGTCGGCCGACAGGAGTTCGGCTCCCTGCAAAAGGCCGCCTTGGAATTAGTCGGACCGGCCCAGGTCGCTGTTTCCCGCACGGGGAATTATTGCCGTAATGTCTGGCAGGACTATAAGGCCCTCTGGAATGTCAGGGAAGATAACAAGCGACTTCAGGAAGAATTGCGGAGATACAAGGCTCTCACCAGCGACTATCGCGAGGCGGTGGCTACCAACTTACGCCTGCGCAAATTGCTTGAGTTTAAGGAATCTCTGCCCCCCCCTACTTTGACAGCGGAGATCATAGGCAAAGACCCGTCGCTCTGGTTTCGAACCGTTACCGTTAACCGGGGCAGCAGTGACGGCGTACGGAAAGGTATGCCGGCGGTGACCGTTGAGGGTATCGTTGGACAGGTTCTGGATACTTCGCCGCATTATGCAAAAATATTATTGGCAACCGACCCAAACAGCGCCATTGACGTTTTGATCCAGAAGACCCGGGTGCATGGAATTCTTAACGGCAACGGCAATAATGCTTATCAACTTCAGTACGTTTTAAAAAAATCCGATATAAAAAAAGGTGACATGGTCGTAACGTCGGAGTTGGGCGGCGTTTTTCCCAAAGGATTACCTGTCGGCGCCGTCTCTTCGGTAATCAGAAGCCGGCGCGGGATGTTTCAACGCATTGAAGTTGAGCCGGTCGTTGATTTTTCCATGCTTGAAAATTTGATCATCATCATGAAAAAGAATCATCTGGCCGAATAATTTACGGTAAAGGGGGCGGGAGGGAACGCAGGACGCGAACATGTTTATAATACTATGCTTTTTTATACTCAGTATTTTTTCTATTATTCTCCAAACAACGATATTTCAGATTCTGCCTTCCTGGATGGGTAAACCGGACCTGCTTTTTCTCCTGGTCGTCTTTTGGGCGTTCAGGCTGGATCTTGTCCGCGGGGCTGTTCTGACATTTTTGACCGGCCTGCTTATGGATACCTTCTCCGGTATATTCCTGGGACTGTATCCCATTACCTACCTCCTGGTCTTTTTTTCGCTTAAAATCATTTCAAAGCATAAAGCCATCAAGGAACCGGTCTACCAAGTGCCATTGACCGCCATCGGCTATCTTGCCGCGTGCAGCGGCATGTTTGTCGCATCAACAATCCTGACTCCCGATGTCCAGCTTGAGTGGACGTGGGGCGTAATGTTGCTGCAAGCCCTGCTCTTGTCGGTAATAGCCATTCCTTTTTTTGGTTTTAATGATTTCATCCTGCGGATTATTACTGGAAAATCGATCGGCAGGCTTGTCGCCAAGCCAAAAACGGTCAATAAATTCAGATCGTTATAGGGGCCTTGAAAGTATGCTGAAAATCAGGCGTCCTGTCGTCGAAATGAGCCACTCGCTTGATGACGCAGGTCTCGGCATGCTCAAAAAACGCACTGACATGGCGACCGCGGGCATAATCTTTTTTTTGGCGGTTCTGTTAACACGTTTATGGTTTCTCCAGATCCATCATGGCGACGAATATAAACATAAGGCGGAGAACAACAGGATTCGTTTTCAGGAAATGGTCGCCCCCCGGGGCAATATCATGGATCGGTCCGGCCGGATCATTGTTGCCAACCGGCCATCTTTCAATGTCGTCTGGATTAAAGAAGATGCGCCGGATCCCGCTCTGGTTATCAAGCGATTAGCCGGGATTCTCAACGAAGATATATCAACCATTCTGAAGAGGATCAGGGATGCGGCTGATAAACCGCGTTATATTCCCATCCGACTCAAGGAAGATATAGATTGGTCTACCCTGGCCTATATTAAAAACAATCATTTTGAATTGCCGGGCGTCCGCATTGAGGTCTTGCCACGGCGGAAATATTCTAACGGCGCCAGAGCTTCGCATATTATAGGATACCTGGGCGAAATTAATCAAAAAGAGTTGGAAGACAAACAGTGGGACAATTATCGGATTGGTGACCAG
>CAYWUR010000241.1:0-3347 GCA_964460745.1 uncultured Desulfobulbia bacterium
GGACCTGCCCGGCCGGCAGTTGAACCGGAACGGGATCCAGGGCGTCTCAAACAACGGGCCTCAAAAACTCAAGTGGAAAAGCTGATAGAAGCGAAAGATGTCACAGGGTTGGTGGATTTATGCTTTGACGATAGAAGGACGCTTAGTTTTATGCAACGCCTTCTTTATGATCCTGATGAGGCAAAACGCTGGCTGATTGCGCATATCATAGGCAAAGTATGCGCCAGGCTTGCTACTCGTCGGCCCGGCGTGGTAAGCGATCTCCTGCACCGGCTGTTCGAATCATGTGCAGATTCGGCTGCCGCTAATTGGGGCGCTGTTGAGACGATCGGCGCGATTATCGCATATCGTACCGATATGTTTGGGGCTTTCACAAGGTATCTTTTGCGTTTCCTTGGTGATCCTTCCATGCGGCTTCAGGTTCTCTGGGCACTCGGTACTATTGCCGGAAACAGTCCGGAATTGATTCGTAACATCCCTTTTTATCAGTTGTTTGTGTTTTTGGGCCACGCCGACCCTGTTGTCCGCGGGTATGCTTTGATATTGTTAGGCAATATACGGGCTCGCGAGGCCACAAAGCAAATTGAGGCGTTGCTGGCAGATAACGCATCAATCATTATTTATCAGGAAGGATGCGGCAGCGAAATAAGAATAGCAGATTTGGCGAGCAGGGCTTTGGTACTTATTGGTGTGGGAGGAGAATTGAAAAATGACAAAAAAAACGCTACAATCGGTTAAAAATGAACCTCTTCCGGCATCGCCGGCGGAGGATGAGAAGAATGCGGCCCGGATTGATTATGAGAAGGGAAAGGAATTTTATAAGAATGCCGACTTCGGTCAAGCGGCCGGCGCCTTTCATAATGCCTTGCTGGGTTTTGAACAGCAAAACGATGAAAAGGGTCTTGCCAATGCCGTCGCCCAGCTGGGAGAGATTTGCCTTAAGCGGCAGGATTATGCAGGAGCGATTAGTCATTTTGGCAGGGCATATGGAGTTTGTGAGAAGTTTGGGGACCGTTTGAGTCTGATATCCCTCAAAAAAAAGCTTGCCGAGGCGCAATTCGGCGCACGGCAATACGATGAGACTATCAGGATATACCTTGATCTCCTTGATTCTTACCAGGGATTCAATAATCCGGACGGCGCTGTCAAGGTACTGATTGCGCTGGCGGATGTCTATATTGCAAAGGGCGAACCGGAGAACGCAGCCGATTCATACCGTACGGCTGCTTCTATTTATGCAAATTTTAAACACTTGCGACATGCCGAAGATTTATTGGCTAAAGCTGAAGCAATTAAAGAAAAATGTGACTGATCGCCGATGGATACAAGGGTTTAAGAGATGTTTACGGGAATAATTCAGGGGAAGGGCAAGATTGTTGAACTGCGTGCCGTAGCCGGTGGTGGAATGGTTTTGGGCGTTGAAGCTTCTTTTATGTTGATCGATCCGGCGGAAGGAGAAAGCATCGCCGTAAACGGCATTTGTCTGACCGCAAAAAATATTACGGAAAAAATATTTACGGTAGACGTTTCACCGGAGAGTTTAAAGCGGACTAACCTGGGCGGTCTAAGCGGCGGAAAACTTGTTAACCTGGAAAGGGCTGTCCGCCTTAGTGACAGACTGGGCGGACATCTGGTCAGCGGACATATTGATGCAGCCGCGTCGGTCTTGAACCGCGGCCCGGCCGGCGGTTTTGTTATCTTCACTTTTGCAACTCCCCGGGGATTAAACAGATATATCATTGAAAAAGGTTCGATAGCTATCGATGGCGTCAGTCTTACGGTAAATCATTGTGATGACAAATCGTTTTCTGTGTCTATTATACCCCATACCTTAGAAGTGACCACGCTTGGTAATTTACAAAAAGGGGATTCGGTCAATATTGAAGTTGATCTTATCGGCAAATATGTGGAAAAATTACTTTCCGTCAAACCAGATGACCGCCAAAAAGCGGGTAACGGAATTAATCCGGCATTCCTGGCGGAGCATGGTTTTTTCTAGAGGCCTGGTGAAGCATTGCCCTGAGTTGTGTTCGGCAGGAATCAGTTTTTTAGGGGGTATTGATAAATATGGCAGTAAGTAAGATTGAAAAGGTTATTGAAGATATTAAAGCCGGGAAGATGGTTATCCTGGTTGATGATGAAGATCGGGAAAATGAGGGCGATTTGTGCATGGCGGCGGAGGCGGTTACGCCGGCGGCTATTAATTTTATGGCTAAATACGGCCGTGGCTTGATCTGCCTTACCCTTGACCGTGAATATGTTAAGAAATTACAACTGCCGATGATGGTGCGGAAGAATGAATCACCTTACGGGACAGGTTTTACTGTAAGTATTGAGGCCCGGACCGGTGTTACCACCGGAATTTCCGCGGCAGACCGTGCCAGGACTGTTCAGGCGGCGGTGCAGGATGATGCCGGCCCCGGAGATTTGGTCAGCCCGGGTCATATTTTCCCTCTGCGGGCCAGACGAGGTGGAGTTCTGGAGCGGGCCGGCCAGACCGAAGGATCTGTTGATCTGGCGCGGCTGGCCGGTATGAAAAAAGCCGGAGTGATCTGTGAGATTTTGAATGAAGATGGAACCATGGCCCGCCGGCCTGATCTGGAGGTGTTTGCCAGGCAGCACGATTTGAAGATTGCTACCATTGCCGATCTGGTGGCCTACCGACTTAAAAGGGATAAACTGGTGCATCGGGCTGCCGAGGCTTGGTTGCCTGGCAGTTATGGCGGCGAGTTCAGAGCTATTGTCTATACTAACGATGTAGATAAACACGAGCATTTGGCCCTGGTAAAAGGCGAGATTGATTCTGATAAAGAGGTTATGGTCAGAGTTCACTCGGAATGTCTCACCGGTGATGTTTTTGGCTCCTCTCGATGTGATTGCGGTCCTCAATTACAGGCAGCCATGCGTATGGTGGCGGAAGCCGGGTCCGGAGTGATACTTTACATGCGGCAAGAAGGACGAGGCATCGGTCTGCTTAATAAAATAAAGGCATATGCCCTCCAGGAAAATAACGGTCTTGATACGGTGGATGCTAATCTACAGCTGGGATTCAAGGCTGATTTAAGGGATTACGGCATAGGCGCTCAGATCTTGCGTGACCTTGGCGTCAGGAAGATGCGGTTGCTTACCAATAATCCCAAAAAAATTATTGGACTTGAGGGGTACGGTTTAGAGGTGACGGACCGCTTGCCCATCGAAATAGAAGCTGTTCCGGAAAATGTTGAATATCTTCGCTGTAAAAAGGATAAAATGGGACATCTTCTGGAGTTGTCTAGTTGCAAGACAGAGAAAAGTCATGAGAATCATGACGAGGAGAACCGTAATGACAAAATTCTTTGAAGGGCATT
>CAYWUR010000242.1:0-3282 GCA_964460745.1 uncultured Desulfobulbia bacterium
GTTGGGGGGGGGGGGGATGGCCCCGGCCAGGCTGGTCAGGGCGTGCAGGGTGTGGGGGCCGCAATCCATGCTGTCCGGCGCCAGGCCGAATTCGCGGCGGAATTTTTCAAACCGGCCGCCGATCGGTGCCAGCAGGGTGCTGTGAATGGCCGCGGCACCCGAGCCGGTGGTGATGATATGTACGCTGTCCACAGGCCGGCCCTCGTGAAATAAGGCATAGAGCGCCTCGGTGACCACCTGGGGCGACAACCCCACAACGGCAAGCATGATATGCTTCATGGTGTTCTCACCCTTATTTGGCCAAGCCCAAAGGCCGTCTGTTTGCCAAGGTGGACTCGTTCACAGTAACGCAAGAAAGGAAGAAAGGGACCGATCTCGCCTTCATAGTCGATGCTGCCCACCATACCCCCTATCTGCATGCTACTCCCCTGTCGGTTGCTGTAGCGGGTTATATCTCGCCATACCGTGCGATCTTCTGCCACGGCCACGCTTTCTGCGAGCCTGGTTAAGTCGCGGTAATTGACGGATGGTTCGTCATTAGCGTAAGCACTTTCCAGGGCCGCAACCCTTCGCATGGCGGCCCTGACTAAAGTAGAGAAAGGCAGTTTGGCCGCAAAGCGGTTGTCTTTCTTAACCCGCAAGGGGGTTAGCAGTTCCAGCCGTATCTTGGTTGCGGTCTGACCAGTAGCCCTCAGGTCAAGGGCCTCGGCGGTTTCCTCCATGGACAGGGATTTTCCTTGTCCGTCGTAGATCCTTTTGTGCCCGGCCGTGATGGAATCTACGACAAATCGGCCGGAATTATTCTTGCCGAGTCCGCCTTCCCCCATCAAGATGGCGGCGTAAACAATCTGAGGCCGGAAACGAACGGCCGGACCAAAAAACAGCAGCTGGAAAGAGAACCGTTCGTCCATTTCGTATTGACGCTTTTCATCAAAAGGAGGCCGAAGGACATAAGGATGAGGCCGAGCAGCGAGACGCAGTTTGAAGCCAGCTGAATTGCGATCAATCTTTTCACTTTCGAAGATGAGGGAGTAACAGCAGGTGGCAGCCAGCAGGCAATTGCCGCATTCGTTGCGACGCAGCGCACAGCAAACTTGTTTCAACGCATGGCCGAAAGATCCCCGCAGGGTCGAGCCTTTAAAAGCCGGAAGCAGCGCTGGTTCGGTAAAGTGACAATAAAAAGTAAACGTCTCAATCAGCATTGTACACCAGATAGCGGGTTACCCGATCGGTCTCCTTCTTTAAAAGGATAAGAATATACTCCAAGCCGAGAAAAAGCAACACCAGGTATAGTGCCAGGTTTTTGCCAGGCAAAACCTGATTAATGGCTGGCGGAAAGCGGCCGTGTTTTGTTGGAGAGCAGGCCGGCGAAATTCTTTATCTGACTTGACGCTGTAAATACTGCCATGAATGAATTTCGCGCTGCAAAAGATACTGTCCATAATGCCGGAACAGGGCGTGGGCTTCCTGAAGCGAGGTGTCGGAAAAACGCAGCCGGCCCAACTTCATCCGCGGCAAGGTCAAGGCGTTTTCCAGCAGTCTGACCGTACTTAAAGAAAGGGGAATAACGTCCGGCGTTCTACCTCCGGCATGGCAACCGCCACAAAGCAAGCCGTGCCGGCCGACACTGAAGCCGTATGGCGCCGCCGCCGAATCAAAACGGCCACAGTTTATACAGCCGGAGAAGTGCGGCCGGTAACCCAGGACGTCGAACAACTTCACCTGGAAGAGGACGGCCAGTCGCTCTGGATGTCGACCGTTGTTTAGATTGTGGAGGGTCCAGACAAGGAGGGAAAACAATTCATCGTCCGCATCATTTTCCCTTGTCCAGTAAACCATGGTTTCGCTGATCAGGGCGGCGACAACATAACGGTCGTAATTTTCGCGCAGGGTTATAAACGGGTCAATTAATTCCGCCTCGGTTACCTGAACCAAGGTGCCGTAGCGTGGGTTATTGTAACTGATTTCAAGCCAGGAAAAAATTTCAAGCTTGTTGACAAAGCGCTTCTTGCTCCGCTTGGCGCCCTTGGCGATACCGGTCAGCTTGCCGACGGCGGGGCAATAAAAGGTAACGATTTTATCCGCTTCACCGTGGTCCATAATTTTCAGCACCACGGCAGCTGTTCGTTTAAAAGGCATCAGAAGAAAAGAGACGGCTCACAGTTTCAACAATTGCTTGACATAGGCCTGCTCCCGTAGCTTTTTTACCCACTTCGCATATTGTTTCTGCATCTCATCCTGATAGAGGCGCTCTTCAATTTCTTTTTTTACGGAATCGTATGGTGCCTGGGTAATAATATCGCCTTCCTGTTTGGAAAGTAATTTAAAAAATTGATAACCGGAGTCTGTTTCCACAATCGCGCTTACCTTCCCCGGCGGCAAGGCCACGATGGTATCCCGCATATAGGACGCCATTTCGTTTTCCTGCAAAACGCCGAGGTCACCGCCGTCAACCGCGGAAGGCAGATCAGAGAAGCGTTTGGCAAGATCACGAAAATTTTCGCCGGCCAGAACCTGTGAACGAATCTGCTCGGCGCGACGGCGCGCCTCCTCCTTATTGCCGCCCTTGCCTTGATCACCCCAGACAAAGCCCATTTGGAGGATGTAAAAACCGCCCGCCGTTATGCTTTTAGTATACTTTTTCGCATAATACTCCTTGATTTTCTTTTCAGTAACAACAATCTTGGAGC
This sequence comes from uncultured Desulfobulbia bacterium, assembly GCA_964460745.1. GTDB lineage: Bacteria > Desulfobacterota > Desulfobulbia > Desulfobulbales > BM004 > CAYWUR01. The sequence continues at coordinate 2,691 of CAYWUR010000242.1, forward strand.
GCACTTCATAATTGATTAACTTCGACTGCACAATCTGGTCCCGGATAGTATCGCGGTATTTCGCCTCCGACAGGCCGGCGGCCTTCAGTTCTCGCCTGAAGTCAGCTATCGTACTCTTGTTGCGCACCATGATGCGATCGATGGCCTCATCTATCTCCGCATCGCTGACAGAAACACCCAGCGCCGCAGCCTTCTGGGCAATGATCTTCTTGTCGATCAACCGAGAGAGGATTTCCTGCCGGGCATTTTTAAGAGCTGCCGGCAACTCATCCGCCGGCGCCTGCTCTTTGATTCTTTTAAAAAATTCCCTTCCCTCTTCGTTCAGTTCGGAGAGGGTAATGACGTCGTCGTTAATTTCCGCCACCACTCGGTCAAGCAGCTTGGCATGAAGGAGGGCGGGCAAAAACAGGAACAGGACGCAAAGCAGAAGAATAAATTGTTTTTTTCGCATGGCGTTTGATTTGTCACATAAAAGTAAAATATTACCGGAATTGGTCCCAAAATACGGAATTATACTATAACACAATAAATTAACCAACTAATCACAACAGGATATACCTGAAAAGTCTTACCATCATTTTTGATCTTTTGC
>CAYWUR010000243.1:0-3278 GCA_964460745.1 uncultured Desulfobulbia bacterium
ATAATATTCCAAATATTCAGGCCTCCTGGGTAACTCAGGGGCCGAAAATCGCACAGATTTCCCTTTTTTTCGGGGCTAATGATTTCGGCAGTACCATGATAGAGGAAAATGTGGTGGCGGCGGCCGGCGTCAGCTTCAGACTTTCCAGAGCGGAAATCTGTAATCTGGTTAAAGACGCCGGATTTGAGCCACGACAACGGACCATGGATTATTCCCTCGTACACTCGCGACAGCAGTTCTCGGCGCCGGATGCTGAGTTCAACGACTAAGGTCCTTCAAAGCGCATGGTTCTGCAAAACAGATAAGTATCAGATATGGAAAGATGTCTGCATCGAGCACCCTTGGTGGCGCCGGTCATCATCGCGGACAATGCAGCCGCGGGCGTGATTGAAGACGGCGGCGTTCTCACCTGCGACGGACGAATAGAAGCGGTTGGCCGTTTTTCCGAATTGGCAGGCAGGGATGACGGTACGGTAATCGACCATGAAGGATGCATACTTACCCCGGCGCTGGTCAACGCTCATACTCACCTTGAGCTTTCCTCCCTGGCGGATCTGGGCAGGCAGGCCCAAGCCGCCGGCGATATCACCGGCTGGATCAGATCGCTTGTGTCGATAAGAGAAAAACAGGCAAAAGCCGGTGATGGAGAAGCGGCCGTGATTGTCGCCGGTCGGCAGGCTCTTGATGATCTGGCCGGTAACGGTACGATATTGGTCGCCGACCTTGGAAACAGTGCGGCCGGCCGGCGAATAGGCGCTGGTCACGGAACTCGAGTGCTTTTTTTTCTTGAATTTTTCGGCATGTCCGAGACGGCGGAGCAGGCTGCCCTGGAAAAAGCGGCCCGGGAATTTGCCGGGGAGGCGTTACATGGCGGCGGCTTGCATGGCCTTTTTTTAAAATTTATCGAGGCGGGATTTTTCTGTACCGCCCACGCGCCTTATTCTACCAGTCGACAGTTAATATGCCGCTTAAAGCAGCTGGCCACGGCGCACCGCCGGCTGTTTTCCGTCCATGTGGCTGAATCTGTCGATGAGCTTGATTTTTTAAAGGACGGCACCGGAAATTTCAGACAATTCCTGGAAGAAAGGGGGGCATGGGATGGTTCATTCACGGCGCCCGGTGTCGGGGCCGTCGGTTATCTGGATCAACTCGGCGCTCTGGATGCCATGACCTTGTGTGTTCATGCCGTACATATCTCGGCCGCCGAGATATCCCTGCTGGCTGAGCGTCGGGCTAAGGTTTGTCTGTGCCCCGGCAGTAACCGTTATATGGGAGTAGGCAAAGCCCCGGTGGCCGAGATGTTGAAGAACGGCATCCTGCCTGCCTTGGGTACGGATAGTCTGGCCAGTAACAGCACCTTGAACATCTGGCGGGAGATGCGAATTCTCAGGGAGGATCATCCCGGCCTCGACCCTGCCGTTGTTTTCAGCATGGCCACCCGCGGCGGGGCCGCGGCCCTGGGATATGGCGGCGAGTTGGGCGCACTGGCGCCGGGCGGTAAAGCATCTTTTCTGGCGGTGCGTTATAATGCCCCTGCCGGTCGGTCGGCAACCGGCAGGGAGGTCTTTGAATTTTTGACCGCGGAAGGAGAGTCTGCGGAAATATGCTGGGTGGAGTAAAACAATATGCGGAAAGGGGCGCGAGCGCGGATCGGCATGGTCAATTTTATCAATACCGCCCCTCTCTATGAGGTATGGCGGCGGACGGTCCACAGACCGGAATGGCTGGTGACGGAAGCCCCGCCCAGCGTCTTGAACCGCATGCTTTTTAACGATGAACTGGATCTCGGTCTGGTTTCGTCGCATGAATATGCGGCCCATCCGGCAAAGTACAGAATTCTTGCCAACCTTTCCATAAGCTCTTCCGGGCCGGTGGGCAGCGTTTTTCTGTTTTCCAGGTTACCGGCCGACGAGCTTGGTGGTCATCTGGTCCTCTTGAGTGATCAATCAAAAACCTCCGTAAGTCTGGTCAAGATTATCCTTGAAGAATTCTACAAGGTAACGCCGTGTTACGAATATGGCGCCGTCTTTGATTGCCGGTCAGGCCGGAAGGATGTGGACGCCGTCTTGGCCATAGGTGACGAGGCGCTCAGACTGGCCGGTGAGAATGTTTATCCGGTGAAACTTGATCTCGGCGACATCTGGCACCGGCATACCGGTCTGCCTTTTGTCTTTTCGGTCTGTGCCGTGCGGGAAGATTATTGCCGGCGGGAACCGGACAGTGTAAGAGAAATCCATCGGGAATTGGTGCGTTGCGTAGCGGCCGGCAAGAAGGACCTTGTTGCCGTAAGCCGGCAGGTGGCTTCCAGGATTCCCATGCGCCCGGAAGATTGTTATGATTATCTACAGGCCATGGAGTATGATCTGGACTTGCAAAAGCAGGAGGCGCTCGGCAGGTACTTCAAATGTCTCATAAAGAGGGGAGAGGTCGCGGCCGCTGCTTTGCCTTTAAAGATTCATGGCTTGTAACGGACGTTAAGCAGCATGGTTCAATAAATGATGGATTTCCCGGAAGATAAAAAAAAATTTGTCAAGGCGAAGTTTGCCGCTATCAGCCCGAAATATGATATATTAAACTCGATTCTGAGTCTGCGGATAGATCGGTACTGGCGTTGGGTTACCACCAGAGAATTAAAGGGCTTTCCCGATGGGGCGGTCCTGGATCTGTGTGCCGGGACTCTGCCTTTGTCTCTGGAGTTGGTAAGACAGGCGCCTTGCCGACAGGTGGTTGCCGTCGATTTCTGCGAAGATATGCTGCGGCACGGATTTAGAGGCCTGCCGTCCGGCGAACGCCGGCAGCGAATTTCGGTTGTCTGCGGCGATGGCGAGGAAATTCCGGCGCAAAGCCGGAAATTCCGCGGCGTGACCGTAGCCTTTGGTGTTAGAAATCTGGCCCGGGTTCAGCAGGGTCTGCGTGAAATGCGGCGGGTTTTGCAGCCAGGCGGCAAACTGTTGATTCTGGAATTTTCACGGCCCCGGAATCCAGTGGTCAGGCCTTTTTATAATTTTTATCTGAATCGGGTGTTGCCCAAGGTGGCGGGCCTGGTGTCCGGCGACAAGGAGGCATACGAATACCTGGCCAGCTCGATTGCCGAATTTTATGAACCGGCGGAGTTGCTTGCCGAAATGAAGGAGGCTGGTTTTTCCGAATGTTACAGTCGGCCGCTGACTATGGGGATCGTAACGATTTATGTGGGGATAAGGTAGGGCAAGAGATATTATGACTCAACTTTCTGACTTGAAGTATCATATTAATATAAATAGATAAATTACTCTTGA
>CAYWUR010000244.1:0-3274 GCA_964460745.1 uncultured Desulfobulbia bacterium
AGGTCGTTTATGACGCCGATCGGTTTCAAGATCATGCCGGCAACAAAATAACTGATAGCGAGCAATGGCATCGTGGAAAAAGCCAGCCCGCTAACAAGACCGATAAGGATATCCCAGATTGCCTCTTCCAGTTTTTCCACGGGTCTGCCGATCTGAAGAATGAAAGACCTGCTATCAAGAGTGAGACTTATAGCCCTGACCCGAAAGGTCACTTCATTACGCCGATCCTGTCCCAAATCGATTTTTCTCTTTGAAATGATTGTGCTGACCGTAGCCTTGAATGCCGGCTTCATCAGTGGAATGTCAACAAATGATGCCAAATAAGATCGGTAAAGCGTCTTTTTTGAGCTCTGGTCATAAATTTTGAGCCAATAGTTGCCCCTTTCAACGAACGGCGGAACGGCAGGCGGCGACCCGAGTTTTTTCTGCCCCGTCAGGATCACCGCGGCAGCCCTGCGGGCGGTTGCCGCCAGTTCCGAATCAATAACCCTGAACGGCTGCTCCAGCATTTCCCAAAATACAAGGCCGGAAAACACCAGGCTGGCCAGAAAACCGGCCCCGGCAATCAAGAGCATTATCTGTTTCCGAATAGTCATTCGCCCTCGTCCCTGATAATGAATCCCACACCCCGGATGGTACCGATAATTTCGCCGTCACCGCTATCGCCAATTTTTCGGCGAAGATTCTTGATATGGACATCAATGAAGTTGGACATGCTAAACGGATCGAAATCATCTCCCCAAACGTGTTCCGCCAGGTTGAATCGGGAAACCGCCCGATTCTTATTGTATAGAAGGAACTCCAGGATAGAAAACTCCTTGGGGGTCAATTCCGCCGGATGCTCCCCTTTTGTTACCTCACGACTGATGGTGTTAAGGCGGATCTCCCTGACTTGCAGCACAGGATCAATCTGATTGCCCGATCGTCTTAACAATGCACGAATCCGGGCCAAAAGCTCGGCCATTGAAAAGGGCTTGCCAAGGTAGTCGTCGGCTCCCGTATCGAGACCCTCAATTTTATCACCCACCTCCGCTTTTGCCGTCAACATCAGAACCGGCGTTTTAAGCTCCGCCTGGCGGATTTCCCGTAAAACCGAAAGTCCATCAATTTTCGGCATCATGATGTCCAAAATGATAAGATCAAAAGGTGCAGTAAATACCTTCTCCAAGGCCGTTTCACCGTCTGTTGCCGTTTCGATCATGTAGCGTTGATCTTTGAGCGTGCGCCGGAGTTGTTCCAGAAGCTGTGAGTCATCGTCGGCGATTAGAATTCTCATAGTCCTTAATCTTCCATTAAAATGTCAAAAAAAAATTGCTCTCCCAATTACCGAACTGATGTGCGGTATCTTTCCACGATCTCTTTGCAAGTCAGATATTTGTAAATTTTCTCATATTGATCAATAGTTAGTTCAATATCATGGCCTTTAATCAGCTCCATACCGGCAGCGCCCATATCTTCCCGCAGTAAGCTGTCGGAAAAGACCGTTGTGATGCAATCGGCAACGCCGGCTTTGTCGCCGGGATCAAAAAGACATCCATTTATACCGGGCTGAACCAGTTCGGGAAGCGCCATGGCACGCACGCCGATTACAGGCAAACCGGAGGCCATGGCCTCCATCGTTACGATGCTCTGCAGCTCGGCGGTGCCCGCGATGATAAAACAATCCGCCATTGAATAAAGGCCGGGAAGATCTTCATCCGGTATGAAACCGGTAAAAGGAACATGGTCATCAATGCCAAATACTCCAGCAAGTTGTTTTAAGTGTTTTTCTTCAGCCCCTCTGCAATGCAGATGAACCGCCAGGCGTTGTGCAAAATAAGAGGCACTGTTGACATGCGGGTAGTAAGTGTCTGCGGCAATCAGTATTTTCATGACAACCTCACATAAAATAGCTGAAATGTCCTTGGATTTTTTATGCCCATGTCCCTGCAAAAAAAATGCACACAACCATGAGATCGGACAAGATAACTGTCAGATCCCAGTGCCGCTATTCCCTTTTCCTGCGTTGATAGTAAAACTCCAGGAGACCATCAAGGGCCAGGACAACGATGAAAAGAAACATGAGGATATATTTAACATAGATTCTTCCCACGGTCCGGAAGTATAGTCCGGCAATGCTCAAATACCTCCTGAACCTTCCAGAAGGAACGGCCTTGTCAAACTTGACCACTTCAGTTTCTATATTCCGATCTGTTACCTTCACCCGGACATAGTGGTAAAAGGTGTGATCAGGCTTCTTGCCAACCAGCTCCGCACCGGCACCGCCGCTAATGATGGTATGCAAACCCCTCGTCGTCACATCGTAAAAGGCGTGGATATGTGAGGCAAAGAGCATGGTTACCTTATATTTCAGGAAAAGCTCTTCCATCCGCCGGGCCGCATCAGGATCTTTCAGGCTATGGGCATAACGGAGCAATACACCGGGTTTGTCCCTCGGGTCCCAGAGCGGGACATGCATGAAGACAAAACGGTATTTGTAGTTCATTCCGTCTTTGAGTTCCTTTTTTAGCCACCCCTCCTGCTCATCACCGATGCCTGTTTCATTGCTGTCGTCCAGGAGGATAAATTTTGCATTCCCCAGTACAAACGCTTGATACATACGGCCAAAGATATGATAGTAAAGGTACATGCTGTCGAATGCGACGTCATGGTTTCCGGGGAAGGTCAGGCTGGGGATCTCCAGATTACGCCGCTGTTCCAGGAAGGACTTGAACGTTTCCCTTTCAGGATAGAGCACCAGGTCGCCGCCGATGATTGCAAACTGAAGAGACGCATCTTTGTTCAGTTTGCGCACGATCTGGCGAAAGACGGGGCTGTTTTTTGGATCTCCGAGGAAGGCAAAGGTGATCGGGCCTCCATTATACCGGGCGTTTATGGCATCCAGGGCGTGGCGGTTCAGATCGTGTTCCTCGATGGGAATGAGGTCACCGATTTCTATATATCCCCAAAAGCACAGAATGAGAACAATCAGGGCCAGGCGAAAGTACGTTCTCCTGTGGAAGTAGCTGACAGCCAGATGCGTTAGCTTTCCCATGATATTTTATTGAGCCTCCTTATGGTCGTTTTTTCAGTAATTGCTGCAAAATTTTATCATAGAATATGTTGATAAATTTGTTCAGGCCGGCAAGCTGGCGCTTGAGTTTATGAATCACCCACGACGCTGCAACGGAAACGACAATCGATCCCGCGATATCGAACGGGAAATGGATGCCGCAGTAAACCCTGGCAAAGCCTGTGGCAAGAGCGTAGAGCAGGAAAACAGCCCCTGTAATCC
>CAYWUR010000245.1:0-3261 GCA_964460745.1 uncultured Desulfobulbia bacterium
ATTTAGATCTTCGCGTTTATAAAGAGGCATGATTTTGCCTGTATTTACAGGTGCATGGTAAAAGAATCAGCAGGTCGTTAAGGATGTCATGATTAATGCACCAGTTCGTGAATTCCTACCAATGTGACTCTATTTTTAATGACATCCTGAAATTCTTTCAAGGTGTCAAGGGTGACGGGATAAGGATGGCCGATAGCCACCGCCCAGCCCTTTTTCACGGCAAGGGCGATGACGGCCTTGATTTGTCTGCTTATTTTTTCTTTTTTGGGTGCGTCATCTAAAAAGATATTGCGGCTGACCGTTTTGATTCCCATCGCTTCGGCAAGCCCGGCGGCTACGGTTTTGTGCGTGGTAACGCTGTCAACAAAAAAAAGTTTTTCCGTCCGGATAAGTTTGAGCAAGATCTGCATGGCCTGCCGGTTTGCCGTGAATTTGGAACCCATATGATTATTGATCCCGATTGCCATCGGTACGGCTGTCAAATCGTTGGTAAAGGTGATACGTTGCCTTTCTTTACTCATGGAGACATAAAGTGCGCCCGGTCCCGGATTCCATTTGGCATCCGTGGGTTCCATGGGAAGATGGAGGAGTATATCCCTTTGCCGTCGCAGGGCCTTTTGGGCCTGGTCGGCTGTATAAGGCGCAAAGGGCAGAAAGGAGAAGGACAGATTCAAATCCATGGCGAGGAATCCCTCGCCTTCTTTGTGACGGTATCCCATATCGTCGATGATGATGGCGACTTTCGGTTTCCATGGCTCGGTTGCTACTGGTGGCTTTCTGTCGGGAAGAAAGACTTCGGGCCGTGAAGCGGCAGGCGGTTCCTCAAAGATGATATGATTGTTGGCGGGCGCCGGGAAGCTTTCTTCGACCTTTTGCCCGGCAAGTTTAACCGTGGTCGTTGTCGTCCGCCGGCAGATAATATGTGCGGTGCCTGCCAGAATCAGGCAGAGAAGAACTGCAAGGCCGTAAAACATAAGCCGTCTGCCCGTGTTTTTATTTTTGTTACTCCGCCGCATTTTTATTTGTCCCTGGCCAACACATAGTGGGCAAGGCCGGTCAGGGCCTTCTTTTCGCTTGCGGCCTGGTTATCTTCAAATACTTCCAGCGCGGCAAGGGCCTTGTCGATTAACAGCACGGCCTTTTGTCCGGCATAATCAAAGCCGCCATAATGTTCAACCAGGGAACGCACTGCTTGGAAATGGTTGCCGCGCGTTTCTTTTTTACCGGCGAGAATGGCCAGAATAAAGTCCCGGTCGATCGCCGACGCACAGCTTAGAGCATGAATAAGGGGCAGGGTCATTTTGCCCTCGCAGAAATCATTGCCGACCGCTTTGCCTGTTTTGTGGGGATCGCCCTGGTAATCAAGAAGGTCATCTATCACCTGAAAAGCCATGCCCAGGTTATTGCCGTAAACCTGTAGCGCTTTCTGATATTTCTCGATATCGCAGGCGAAAACCGCGCCTGTCTCACAGGCGGCCGCAATCAGGCCGGCTGTTTTGTTTTTAATAACAGCAAAATAATCGTTCTCGGATTGATTTAAATCGGCGGCGTTCCGCATCTGAAGAAATTCACCCTTTACCATGGCGGCGGTGGCCCGGCAAATAATCTCCAGACACCGTTTGCCGCCGAGGGTGCCAACCAGGAACATGGATCTGGCATGGAGATAATCGCCGCTTAATATGGCGGGTGAATTTCCCCAAATCCTGTTGGCGGCGGTCCGGCCGCGGCGTTGATCGGCATGGTCGATGACATCATCATGGAGCAGGGTGGCGACATGCAGATATTCGAAGGCGCCGGCCAGCCGGTAGATGCTATCCTGACTGCAGCCACAAATTCGGGCGCTCATAACGACAAGAGCCGGCCGGACTTTTTTGCCGCTCCCGAAGAGTGTGTGGGCGATAATTTCAGCGAGCAGCGGACTATCAATGGCGGCCAGGTCTTCATGCATGGCCTTGTCGATTTTGCTCGCCTCCGCCTTGAGGCAAAGCAATAGTTCGTTATGATGCATTTCTCTGGTCCTCCATGAAAAAGCCTTCGACATCGGCAAGATCGCGGGTAATGGGACTCGGCGGCAGACTTTTTAAAAAGAGGCGACCGTATCCTTTTGTGAATAGGCGAACATCAATAATAGCCAGTATGCCTTTGTCCGTGGCGGCCCGCATTAAACGGCCCACTCCCTGGCGCAGGGCAAGAACCGCCCGCGGTACCTGGAAATCAAAAAAAGGATTGCCTCCCTCACTTCTGATTTTGTTGATCCGAGCCATGATAACAGGATCGCTGGGTACTTCAAACGGTAATTTGTCAATTATTACACAACTGAGAGATTCTCCCGGCACATTAACGCCTTCCCAGAAACTGGCCACTGCCAACAGTACGGAATCGGTTTGTTTCTCAAACTCCTCGAGGAGGATGTTTTTCGGCGCTTCACCTTGAAGCAGAACAGGATAAGGCAGGCGGCCGGCCAGATTTTTATAAATGATGTTCATGGCGTTTATGCTGGTAAAAAGGACCAGAGCGCGGCCTTTTGTCGCTAAAAGAATTTCGTATATCCTCTGGCCTGCTTCCGCAAAAAAATCATTATCACCTGGTTGAGGAAAATGCTGGTCGGCGTCATGGTTTGGTATATACAGTAAAGTGCGGCCGGCATAATCAAAGGGTGAGGGCAGGGTGGTGGTTTCAGCCTGGAAACGATCCAGTCCCAGTCTCTCCAGAAAAAAATCGAATTTGTCGCCGACTGTGAGGGTTGCAGAGGTAAAGATACAGCTTTTGATCTTTTCATAAAACGTCTCGGCAAGTTCCGTGGCGATTTCAATAGGAGAGGCGGTCAGAACGATAGATCGCTCCCGTCTTTCATACCATCGTACATATGTATCCGTCTCCGGCTGCTCCGCTTTTTGGCATGAAAAGGCAGCTACGGCCTGCAATTTGTCAAGTAATTCCGTGCAGCGTCGCTCCACGATAGACCACATTTCGTTAGTCCGCGCCAGGGGGTCCGATTGTTCGCCGAGACGCGCGATTTGGTTGGATAAGGCCGACATCTCTATTGTCCAGGCGGGTTCCTTTTCAATAAAAGCCATAAGGGGAAATCTGCCCTTTTGGACAGGGAAGAGCGTCGCGAAACTTTTTGCCTGGCTGGTCAGGTCCTGGGCGGTCTGCAGAATTTTATCTCGTTCTTCCTCCTTTAAACTGGTGGTACGGGCCAACCTTTTAACGTCGGTGATAAGATCAAAAATTTGGTAGTGGCTGAACGAGAGACCGAAG
>CAYWUR010000246.1:0-3242 GCA_964460745.1 uncultured Desulfobulbia bacterium
GGTCAGAACCGTCAGCCGGGAGGCCATTAAGGCGGCATAAGACAGGAAGATTGAAATATGAGTGATCAAACGACATCGGGCTGTAGCGCTGGGGCCTGCCCGCGGTCCGCGGCCGGCGGCGGTCGGACCGCTTTTAATTTTTTTTTGATACTTGCGGGTGTGGCTGCCTGGTTTGTTATTTATCGGCAGCTGGAAGGATTTTCCCGGCTGCTGACCTATAATCTGCTGGGTGTGACGCCGGGCAGTCATCTGGGCGAATCATTGCAGTTTTTTTTCTACGATACCCCCAAGGTGATGATGCTTCTTCTGCTGATTGTCTATGCGGTGGGGGTTATCCGTTCTTTTTTCACCCCGGAGAAGACCAGGAAGGTTTTGGCCGGTCGGCGGGAATCGGCGGGCAATGTCCTGGCGGCCCTGCTGGGGATTGTCACGCCGTTTTGTTCCTGTTCGGCGGTGCCGCTTTTTATCGGCTTTGTTACCGCCGGCGTACCTCTGGGCGTTACCTTTTCCTTTCTGATTGCCGCCCCCATGGTCAACGAAATTGCGCTGGTGCTGCTCTATGGCCTGCTGGGCTGGAAGGTGGCGGCGCTTTATCTGGTTACCGGTCTTATCGTGGCAATGGCGGCCGGCTGGGTAATCGGCCGCTGCAATATGGAAAAACATATTGTCGAGTGGGTGCGGAAAATGCGGGCTGTCGCCGATGTTGCTCCGGAACAGCAACTGAGTTGGAATGACCGGCTGCGGCACGGCTGGGAAGCTGTGCGGGATATTCTGGGTAAGGTCTGGATTTACGTCATTGCCGGCATCGCCGTCGGCGCCGGTATCCACGGTTATGTGCCGGAAGGAATGATGGCCGCCGTCATGGGCAGGGATGCCTGGTGGAGCGTCCCCGCCGCGGTGGTGATCGGGGTGCCCATGTACTCCAATGCCGCCGGTATCGTGCCGGTAATCCATGCCCTGCTGGAAAAGGGCGCCGCTTTGGGTACCGCGCTTGCCTTTATGATGAGCGTTATCGCCTTGTCGTTGCCGGAAATGGTGATTTTGCGCAAAGTTTTGATGCCGCGGTTGATCGGCGTCTTTATCGCCGTTGTGGCCGGCGGTATTTTGTTGGTAGGGTATTTGTTTAACATCATTATATAAGTCACTGGATAAAAAAGGAGTTTGTCATGAAAATTCAGATATGCGGTCCTGGCTGTGCCAGCTGCGCGAAGGCGGAACAGGTCGTCAAAGAGGCAATTGCCGAGGCGGGTGTCGCCGTCGAGGTGGAGAAGGTCGTTGACTTTGCCGAGATGGCTAAACTGGGCGTCCTGTCCACGCCGGCCGTGGTTGTTGACGGCGAGGTCAAATGCGTCGGCAAGGTGCCGGCCAAGAATGAAGTTCTCTCCTGGGTGCGGTAATGGACGAAGCGCCGCTGCAACGGAATCTGAAGGTAGGCAAGGTCACCATCGGTCTGGTTGGCCTGGATGTCGCCCTGAATCGGGTACTCGGCGACTCCGGCCTGGATGCCGAAGAGGCGGCCCGGCTGGTGTATGAGGAGATATCCCGGCGGAATTATGTGCCGCCCACGGCCGGTGGGGCGTACCGCGCGGCCATCGCCGAAGAGATAAAGCGATTGCGGCAGGGCGAAGACCGGCGCGGCGGGGAGCTGGTGATCCGTATCCTGGGACCCGGCTGCGTCTCCTGCAATAATCTGCAGAAGATGGTTATCGAGATCATGAATAAGTTGAATGTCGCCGCCGATATATTTCAGATTCATGATCTGGACGAGATCGGTCGCTACGGAATTATGCAGACCCCGGCGTTGATTATCAACGGCCGGTTGAAATCCGCCGGCCGACTGCCTACCAGTTCACAGATCGAGGAATGGCTGCGGGAGGCGCATGCCGCGATATAACTCGCGCCTTTTTGTATCGCTATATGGCAATATTTCTTAAGGAGAATAACAAAAATGCAACAAAAAATTATAGGTCTTATCTTGGCGGTCTTCTGCTTACGGGCCGTATCCGCCGGGGCCGTGAGCATCGGCGATATGCTGGATGCCGCCGCCCGGCATCCCAATGTGAAGATCAGTGAACTGGCGGTGCGGGAAGGCAAACTGCGGACCGAAGCGGCCGGCGCCGCCCTGTATCCCAGGGTTTCCCTGTTCGGCAAGGCGGAGGTCTACAATTCGCCCACTAACCTGCGGCCCATGCCGCCCACCGAGGTGAATATCCCACGCGGTGACGCCCTGCCGTTCTCCAGGGAAATCGGTCGTTACGGTCTTTCTTTCCAAGCGCCGCTCTATATTGCCAGGATTTATCGCCTGCGCGAAAAGATGAACCTCCTGGCCGAAAAAAGCGCCGTCGCCCGCCGGATAAATCTGGTGAGCCGGGAGGCGGCGGTGGTTTCATTAAACAGTGCCTATCATTATCTCGACCGCCTGGATCAGGCGGTGGACGCCCGCCTGAAATCGCTGGGCAAGACCCGCGACGATGTGGCCCTTAAGGTCAAAAACGGCCGGGCTCCGGCAGCGGAACTGATGAAAATTGATAACTCCATTATCACCCTGGACGAGCAGAAGAACGACCTGGCCGACAAGATGTTGAACATCAGGCGTGATCTGGAAAAATTTACCGGCCTGACCGTCGTCGGTCCCGCGCCTATGGAAATGGCCGCTTCTCCTGTTGCCGGCGATCTCATCGGGGTCAAACTCCAGAAGATCGAATTGGCGGCCCGGAAAAAGGAGGAGGCCGGGGTGCGAGCCCAACGTCTGCCGGCGCTGGCGCTCTACGGCACCGTATCCGGTAATGACGGCGAGGCCTATAATACCGACAGCCATATCTTTCGGGCCTATAATTTTGTCGGCCTTGGTCTTACCATGCCGCTTTTCGATAAGACCCTGAGCCTGGATGAAGATATTGCCGAGGTGCAGGTCAGGAAGGCGACCGAAAAATTGCGTGATACTGAAATAGAACTCACCGCCCTGGAGAAAAATCTTAAAGGCCGGCTGCCCATTGTCGAAAAATCCCGGCAATTAGCCGAGAAGTCGGCGGCAAATAATAACCAGTTGTTGAAAATAGCACGTGTTTCATATGATTCCGGTCGTACCACCACCGAGGAATATCTGCGTTATGAGGCCCAGGTTCTTGCCGCGCAGGCCGATCTGGCCGGGGCTGTTGACGCCAAATGGCAGATTATCAGTAAACAGGCCGTACTCTACGGCGCCGATCTCAGAGGAGTTGTAAAATGAAAAAGATTATTGT